>JAFZMK010000040.1 GCA_017553285.1 Rhodocyclaceae bacterium | reverse complement strand
GTTGTGAACGAGTGAGATATTTGATAGGGATGTCTGCGATATTTTGGGATATTGTGCGATGAAACGGGACGAGTGTTTGTGACGGCGTTACACTGGGTGAAACGGTTTTAGGGTGCCCCGCTGGTGCGGGGCGGGTGTTGTCAGGTTTGGGTTGAGGACAGTGCGTCGGCGGCGCGGGGGTTTTGCGCTCGAACCTTTGCCAGTCGGCGAGCGTGCTGTCGTAGAGGTCGGACGGGTAGCCGGAGAGGGCGACAAACCCGCGCACGGCGCGCAGTTGCGTGAGCAGCTCGACATGCTCGGCCTGCGTCATGTCGCAGCGATAGCGCACATGGCTGCGCGATGCGGGCACATAGGGCGGGTCGACGTAGAACAGGGTGTGCTCGGAATCTTGCACGCGGATTACATCCCGCGCGGGGCGGTTGTCGATGATGACGCCTCGCATCCGCGCGGCAATCGCAGCGAGCGCGCGCGCTCGCGTGCCCCATGTGCGCGCCAGATTGGAACCGCCGCCGCGATGTTTGGCATCGGCGAACGTCTTGTAGCGCAGATTGAAAAACGCCTCATGGTGAAACGCCATGTTCGCGCGGATGATTGCCCGTTGCGCGCGAACGACCGGGTCGGCAACCCGCTCGGCGCAGGCCAGGTTGTATTCGGCGCGGGCATACGGCGTGCGCGCGAGTCGCCGGAACAGCTCGCGCGTGCTGGCGGGGTCTTGCAGGACGCGGAAAATGTTGACGATTTCGTCGTCCAGGTCGTTGTAGACCTCAACCTTGCTGCGAGGCTTACGCAGCATCACGCTGGCCGCGCCGCCGAATGGCTCGACGTAGATTTTATGTGGCGGCAAATGCTCGATGATCCACGGGGCGATTGCCCATTTACCGCCGAAATACGTCAGCAACGGGCGCGAGGGGTTACAGGGTGACTGATTTGTCATCGGAACGACTCCTTTCGGTTGGCGTTCCGGGACGCTCAGGGTGGGGGACGCGCGTGGCGCTCAGGCAACTCAGTGTGCCACAACGTGGGCACTTGATGGCGAGGCGAATGTAATCGCCCTCGCCGAGTTTTCTGCGGCAGTGGCCGCAGCGAATTTCGGTGGTCATACGATGGAATCTGGTGTAGCGTCGACCGCGCCCGACGTCGGGTGCGTGGCCTCGGCTGCTCGCAGATTATCCCTGCGGGGAGTGGCGGCGGTCGGTGCTCGCTACACCGGGCGTCGTCGCCACGCCTATTTTTTGGGTTGTGTGTGCTCCGTTCAAATGATGTAGCGGGCGAGGATGTCGAGTACGGCATCCTCATCCGGCTTCGCAATTTCTCCTTTATCTGGGTTGGAAAACAGCATTTTTCGGGCAGGCATTTTTGTTGTGCCGAACTCGTGATAAATAGCGTAGGCTGTCCGCTGGCCGTTGCGGCTTGGCGTGACTGCGCTGAATCCAATGGTGGCGCTGGCGCGGTCAGACCGCGAGTTCAGGCTGCGCAGCATGTCGCCGTAGCGGTCAAGAATGCGGCGATTGCCTTGTTTGGGGTAGCTTTTTAGCGTAGCAGGCGCGTGCGGCGTCCAGCGTTTTCCTTCGGGGTCGGTTTCGGAGGCAAAACGTCGACGCACACGCTCTTCCATGGTGGCCGCGATGCTGCGCATGGCGGGGGAGAGGTCGCCCAACCTGCTTGCGATTGAGGATAATGCGCTCACCACCCGTGCGTTCTGAACATCAACATATATCATAGCGTGACGTCCATCTCGAACGGCTCGTACCCGTCCGCATAAACGGTCAGCGTGTGAGGACCTCGCGGCGTTTTGAACGACACTTCTCCTTGCGCGTTGGTGCGCGCGCCGGTGAGGTTGTCGAGCATGACCATGGCGTGCGCGATGGGGGAACCCGCATCATCCAGAATGATCAGGGTAGCAATGCCGTCTTTGTATACATAGGATGGGCGCGATGCGTTGGCAGTGGCTGACTGGCTGTGGCGAGCCAGCATCACCTGTGCTGGCTGCCAGCAGATGGCGCGGATACTGGCAGTTTGGTTGTTTTGATGAGTAATGGACTCAATGACCGCGTTACCAACCGGCAGATGGGGGTGCAGCAGTTGTAATACGTCGCCAAACGTCATGTATGCGGCAGCAGGGTGGTCGACTTTTGCTTCAACCTGCCAGACAGGTGCGGCTTCACGCGATAAGCGCGCTTGCGCCAGTTCCAGGGCGAGCGCGGCACGATGGATGTGAGGATATTCGTAGGTAACAGTCCTCGTGCCGTATTGTGCCGCAGACTCCGGGGCAACGATGCTGAGAGACTGCCGACATTGCCCGGTGCTGTAGTCGCAGTCAAACAGTACATGAGCATGGGTCGCAACATCGTCCAGCGCGGTGACGGCTTGCGCTTGGGCGGCGCTGAATGGCGTCAGTTCCAGCACGGGCGGACGGTTTGCATCTATGTATACAGCACGGGCGTTGGAGGCATTCCAGAGCACGCTGAACGGGTCGAACAGTTTTGCGAGCACCTCACGCAGCGTGCCATCTGTTACAGACAGGCCGCAGGACGCTTCTGGCAGTGCGTCTTGCAGGCCGAGGAAGGCATCCGCCGGACAATCTCGGCCACAACGGGTCAGAATGTCGCGGGCAATGGCAGCAGGATGCTCGATGAGCGTGCCGCTGCGGGCATCCAGCGCGCCGGATACGGATACAGATGGGGTGCTGCCCTCTTTCGCAGGCTGCGACAGGCGCAGCACGGCGATGGAGTGCCCCGTCTCGTCCAGGCGATTGAGGTGTTGCCAGCCGCTGCACGGCTCATTTCCGATGGCGACAGAGGAGACGCCTGATATGGGGTGGTCTGCGATCAGCCACTCTGTACGGTCTTGCGAGATGCACACGGGCGAGATGGTGACTCGACCATAAACCCACGGCAACGGCGCGTCGTCAAACCAGACAGGCATGTCGCTTGTACGACGCAGAGGCAGCTCGTCGGATAGGAGTATCACGGCTCCAGCTCCACTCGCACGGACGCGCCCAAGGTGACGGCGCGGATGCGGCCTGAAAACACGATTTCTCCGTTTGCAATGATGCGCGCGGACATAGCCAGCGGCGGTTGCGAAAATCGTGCAGTGATGCCGCCGCGCCCGTTGTCGAGGCAGACCGTTTGCGATGCCGTCTCACCGTTTCCGGAGATGGTTACACCGTCTTGCTCGGCAATTGGGTATTCCTGCGGCGGCGTGGTGTCGATAATCAGCGTATTCATTCCATTGTTGCCTTAAAACCGAGAGAGACAGACGCATCCAGCGTCCGTTCACTTTGTGCAAAACCCATCACTTCTGAGATGTGCACGTCGTCCTGGTCGAGCACGGCCAGCGCGGCGACATCTGGTGCGTCGATGTCAGGGATGAGACAGACAGGCTCTAGCCCGGAGCGGACAGAGGCATCCAGCAGCGCAATGAGGCTGTCGAGATCAGCGCGCGACAGTGCCGCGCCCGCGTCGGCATCCCACTCGATGCGGGCGGCGGTTCCCGCGCCACGGAACAGGGCGGATGGATTGATGCCATCCGAGCGCGTCAGCCCGTATTGGCGGATCATCTGGAACGCTGAGGCAGAAACCGTCGGCTGCCAGCCGTTGCCCGCCCACAGCCATCCAATCATCGCGCCGCTGCCCGCGCCGGAGATGTCGATGTCGATGCTGGTGTCATTGTTTTCTGGCAGCGGGACGACGATTGCGCCTGCGCGTGCAGCAACAGTGAGAGACCAGCCCTTGCCGGCCACAGAGATGTGTGCGCCCGATGGCAAGGAGTGCAGGGCAAACATCAAGAGCTTCGCGGGCTGCGAGAGGCTGAGGTTGATTGAGCATCCCTCACCGTCAAAATAAAATCCTTCGCCGGGGCGCGGGTGCAGGGCACGACTGCTGCCGTAGGTGGCGATGGCCTGATATGCCCAGGCGTCACCGGCCACAAACGATGGGGCGAGGCCTGTGCTGGCCGAGAGAATCAGCCCGTCACCGAGCGAGGTGTCCTGAAAAATCGGCGCATCCACCCACTGGCCGCCATCTCTGCGATAACGAAGTGTGCCGCCTTCGATGGCGACATTGACCACGTCGCCAATGGCAAACGGGATGCCGCCCGGATGTAGCCGACAGGTAATGGGGGATTCGTCCGCGTCATAGTTGTTGGGCGCGCGCGGGTCAAACAGGTAGTCGGGCAAGGTTTGTCCTTGCCATTGCACCGACCAGTTTTGTGTTGGGTCGCCCGCTTCGCCGCCAGAGAACAGGCAGGGCGTGTTGCCTACCAGGGGCAGCAAAATAGAATCTGATGCGCTCGTCGAGATTGTCGTGCCGACGGCAGTCCCGGAAATGGTGATGGTGACCTCATCGCCCTCTTTGAACCGGTGCTCACAGGCGGTGACGAGACCAAGTCCGAATTCCTTGGTGCTTTTGATTTTGCCTTCGTCATCCCGATAGCACGAGACATACGGCACGCCGGTGAAGATGGGCAGGTAGTAGCCGCTGGTGTCGACCCACCAGAACGGGGCACCCGTGTCATGCCAGCACTCGTTGCCCGACAAAGTGCTGGCGTCACCCTTTTTTGGGTCGATGCCCGCCACTGCCAGGGCGTGCCAGGCGGCGGCCTCATATTTTTTGGGGAAATACGCCAAAGCCTTGTCGTATAGCTCGGCCTCGGACATGCGCGTCCAGGCTTGCGCTTGCTGCTGGGCGGATTGGGTCGAGGAACTGCTGCTGGTTTCGGTGCTGCGGGTCGTGGTGCCGCTGGAACCGCTACTCGATGAACTGGTGTTGGTGGTTGCCATGTGTTCGTGCTCCGTTTGGGTTTGGGTTCGGGCGACCACGCAGGGTCGCCACTACGGTGCGCGGTGTTCCGCCGCTGAGGGCGCGATGAATCGCGCCCCTACATCCCTCTCATGTTGTCGTTACTAGGTAGCGACAAAATAGGGGGTGGAATACCACGGCGTGGTGCTGCCGCTGCCGAAGATGTTGGGTTTGCCGTCGTTCTCGGTGGACGATTCGCTGCTGCTGGTCGACTCGGACGTTGTTGTGTGCTTGCTGCTGTTGCTGCTCTCTGTGCTCGTCGCGCTGGTGTTGCTGCCGACGGTGGAGCCGTAGCGTACGAGACGGTCGTAATCGCGCAGCGAGAATGCGCCGGTGGGCACGGGGCCGCAGTCGCGGAACGTGACGGCAAACGTGTTGTCGGCGACGGCGTTGCTCAGCGTAAATTCCTCGCCGGGCGTGGCGGGGTCGGCGGCGTCTTTGAGCCAGGCGGGGTCGAACATGCTCGGCAGGCCGGAGGCGGTGACGCTGCCTGCCGCCGCGCCATTAACAGTGGCGGCAAGCACGCGCCAGCAGTCCGTGCCGGTGCTGTTGTGCACCTCGCGGCCTACGACGTAGCGGTTTGCGCTCAGGGCGTCGATTTGCGTAATGGTGATCACCACGGGCGCGCCAGCGGCGTCGGTGCCGGTGATGGGCGCGCCATTCCAGATTTCCCATTGCCCAGGCGACAGGTAGTTTTGATCGGTGATGGTGATGCCAGCGACGGATTCGACCGCAGCGCCATCGACGGTGATTTTCGCCACGCGCCAGCGCGCAGGCGTGAGGTCGTCTCTGCCGTCGTTGCCCTTGATGTCGTGCGCAAATTCGCGCCCAACTGCCCAGTCTGCGCCAGTATCCGACTGCGGCGCGCCGAGGTGTTGCAGGGTGACGGTGATGGTCGCTTCATTGTTGTATTGCTGCTGGTTGGTGCTGCCGGTGAGGGTGAACTCTGAGCCATCGGTGAGCCAGTCCGGTTTGCCGCGCGCGGGCCAGATGTTGAGGCTGATGAGGCTCTCGATTTCGTCGCCGTCCGCCAGTATCTGGATGACCTCGTACAGGTGGCCGTTGAGGGTGTTGACGTACTGGCGGCCTTTTTCCCACTCGCCCCACAGCCCGTAATCGTTGCGGGTGATTGCGGCGTAGGCGGCGAAGTCGTTTTTTAGTTCCTCAACGGCGGCATCCCAGACAACGAGAGCTGCGTCGCGGGCAGCATCGTCCGATGCCTGGTTGTAAATTTGTTCCAAGGCGGCGTTGAGCGGCAACAGGCATTTTTGAGCGAGGTCGACGTCGACTGCATCAACGGCGATGTTTTCGCCGTTGAGCTGCAAATTTCCGGCGTTGAACTGCGCCAGCCAGCCAAATAGCGCACCTCTGCGCCGGTTTCCTTCGGGGGGGAGCATGGAAGAGCCTCCTGTGGTGGTCAAGCCCAGCAAGTATGCAGGTACGGGCAGATCGGGCAGATCTGCACACGAGCACTCCTTGTCTGGTCGCTTGGTATAACGAAACGTGATGGTTTTGTCGGTGGCGGCGATGCCGCGCAACAACGGTTTCATGCACACCTGGGGCAGTGGCTCGTTTTTGTCGCGGCTGGCCGGGTTAAATTTGTAGCGGATGCGCGCATCAGATGCTGCGTCGTCACGAGATGCGCTTGTAGATCGGCGGTCGAACAGCGTGAAACTGACAGGCCCTGCCTGGAATGGCTCCGCGATCATCGCTGTGCCCAGTTCGCCGGAAATTGCTCCCGCAACAGACCAGCGATTGTTGCCCAGCGCGCGGATATGAATGTTTTCCGTGTTTGCGTCCTCTGCGACGCGGTCAATTTCGATGGTGACGTTTTCCGGCAGGTTCTGCGCTGGGCGAGCGTGCGCAGTGGTAATCAGCGGGATGTCGGTCACTGCCATGCCGCCCGGTGCGCGGTCTTCGACCACCGCGCTTTGCACTTCAACCAGCGTGCTGCGCGCTTGCAGGGCGCGCAGAAAATCAAAGATTGTCACGCAGCCGGAATACACCTCTTGTTCCGCGCCTTGGCGGACGGTCAGGGTGTAGTCGCCAGATACGTACAGGATGCGTGCACCTGCCGGTATTGGCAGTTCTGGCGCGGGGTCGAGATGGTAGACAAAGCGCCCGTCGCGCCAGCTTTTCCATGTGCGGTGCACCTGATTTTGACCGCTAAACTGGATGCGCAGCGCGCCGACAGGGACTGCGTGCGCATCCCCCGATGGTTGCCCCCACTCGAATTCGTCGCCGGTCAGTTCTGTTTCTCCTGCGGCAATAGGGGTCAACAACGAGAACCGGGACGGAGCGAGCGTCAGATTGCGCGTGCACGTGATGGCAATGTCATTGCCTGCCTCGCCCGGCACGCGCGCCACCAGGTTGGCGCCGTAGAAGCTGCATTGCGCGCAAATTGCACTTTTTCCTGCGTCGGCGAGCGTAAAACGCAGCAGTCCGGGTACAGCGGCAGCACGGATGTGATGCACATCCATTGTGCCGCTACCCACGCCTTCAACATGTGCGCGCGCGGCCAGTTGCCCGCCGGTGCCACTGGTGATCTCGATGTCAATCAGGCTGTCCTGCGCGCCGGTGTAGTTGCCGGAAATTCCCAGCCGCCCGCCGCCCGCGCGCGATTGCGCCAGCAGCCGGAAATCGTTGGCCGGGCGCTGGCCGCTGCTAGTGATGGCGACAATATGGTTGCCAGAATTGGCCAGTATTCTGTTTTTCGAGAGTTTCATTGCATAACATCCTTCTCGAAATGAATGAGGGGCAGGTGTAGCGATACGTCGCCCAGTGCTCGCCCGTCCTCATCGTGGGCGGTGCAGTGCAAGTCGGTGTCGAACAGCAGGCCGGGGTCGCCGATGACGTTGTAGGCGGCGGTGGTGACGAGCAGCGTACCAGCGCGGTCGAACGGGATGACGGCGGGCAGGTTGGCCATGAGCACCGCGTCCCGCTCCATGTCGGTCGCGCCCGGCTCAATTTGTACGTAGACGCCGCTTATGGTGATGCGGGCGAAGTCAAAATCGTCGCGGGTCAGACGCAGCAGTTGCCGCCCGCCCGGGGCGATGTATCGCGGCGGGGCAAACGGCAGACCTTCGGGCGGCGCCGTCCATTGGCAGCAGTTGAGCGGGTCGGGTTCGATGGGTTCGATGTCGGCCTGATCGCCGGTGGTCTGGTATCGATAGAGGCCGTCCGGCCAGGTGGCGGCGGGGACGTCCAAATCTATCTCGCGCTCCCAGACGGTTTGCGCTTCGCGCAGGATGAGTTCGCGGTCAATTTCCTCTTCGCGTGGCACGTCCAGATCGAGCGTGCGGATTTTAAGTGTGGCGCGCGCCGTACAGGTGATGCGCTGGCAGATGCGCCAGTCGTCGCTGCTCGTATCCTGCGGCGGCACGCCTGCCAGCCATGCCTGCGGATACGGCCAGGGCGGGATGTTTGCGTACACTACGGCGAAGTGTTCGTCGATGTCGTGGTACAGCGGGATGGCGCACGGATAAATCAGCCGCGCGCACGCCTCGCCCCCTTGTCCCTGCCAGCCCAGCCATACCGGCGCACCGGGGTTTGCAGGGGCAACGGTGCCAACCTGCTGCACAACGGTTTGACGCTTGGGCAGGCGGATGGTGAGGCCGATGTCGGGAGTAGTCTGGATTACACGTTTGACCATCATCATCCCTCCATGAAATGCAACAGGTCGTCGTGCGGGGTTGTGCCCGGAGCGTGACCGGCGAGGTAGGTGATTTCGCCCGCCGGATTATCTGCGGCGGCGATGGCGAGGAAACACGCCCATGCGCGGTCAGCGTGGCCGTCGGCGTCACGCTCGGCAATAAATCGCGGCGTGCCGGTCGGCCCGACCTCTTTCTTGATCTTGTGCAGGTCGCTGCGGATGGCGGCATCGCCCATCGGCACACGGATGCGCCTGTCCTCAAATACCTGTTTGGCAATCGTTGCCAGCCGCAGCTTGGTGTGCGCAGTAAACACCACACCCTCAACGCGCGTTGCGCCATAGAGGTATTGCGCATCCTCGACTGGTTTTTCTCCCATCCCTGTTTGGTCGATGCATACGCGCAGCGGATGGTAGCGACGCATCACCTCATCGAGCAGGGCTGCCTGCTCCCGAAAGCTGGCGCGGCGCGCAGTGATGACCTCGCGTGTCCACAACACGTCGCCGATGCGCTCAATCACCCAGATAACGTACAGGTCGTTGCGTCTGCCAATGTCGACACCTACGTAGCACGCTCCTCCCTGATAGCGGTCGGCGCGTCCGGCATGATCGTGCTCACATGCGTTAATCAAATCGAACGGCAGCCAGGCGCTGGCCTCGTCCAGCCACTGTAATTCGTATTCTTGCGCCCACGCATCGGCGTCAGACAGCCCTCGGCGCAACTGCTCAATGTCTCGCGGCAGGCCGTCGCGCACGGCCTGGTAGATGTCGCAGACGTGGCGGCTCCACACCTGGCCGGTGTCTGCGCTGGTCATCAGCTCGTAAAACTTGTTCCCTTTGCCGTTGGGCGTGCTGGTGACAATCAGCCGATAACCGCCGGAAATCACCGGGAACAGAGAGCGCCAAATCTTCCGGCTGTCGGCGTGGAAGGCAAACTCATCCAGAAACACATTGGCGGCGAACCCTCGCGCAGTGTCAGGATTGGCGGGTAGCGCGGTAATTTTGCTGCCGCCGGGCAGGATGGTGTCAAACTGCGTGCACGTAATCCTGTCTGCCATGCGGAACTGGTCACGGAACACGTCGAGCGCCACTTGATAGGCCGCCGCATGACGTTTCACACCCTCCTCCATTGCTTCCTTTGCCTGGCGCTCGCCGCGCGAGAGAATGACCCACCGTTCGCGCCGCCCCACAGCTTCGGCGGCCATACAGCTATCGACGATGTCGAGTGTAGTGGTAAACGTTTTGCCGGTTTGCCGAGCGAACATCCCCACCTTGAACCGACTTTTGTCGGCCAGCCAGCGGCGTTGATAGGAATAGAGCGAGAGGGCGGGCACGGTGCGTTGCTCGGTCGATGGGGGTCAAAAAAAACCGGGCGGCAGGACAAGGAGGGAAACCCGCCGCCCGGCAGGGGCGAGGTCAGATCATGCTCACACGCATGAGGCCGCCATAAATCGCGTCCGACTGAAGTTCCGGCACGAACAGGGCAGACCCAGAAAATTCCAGCGTGGTTGCTTCCTCAGAAATCCAGTTGATTGCACCATTGAGCGCCAACGAAACACGCGGGATCATGATGCGCGCGCGCACGCCGTCGTCGTTGATACCGGCAAACAAAATGCCGGTTTCGATGTTGGTGCTGGTCATGGCGGGGATATTGACGTACTCGCCATAGTTGTACGTGGCCAGAATCGGCTCCGTGCCCGCATCCACGAGCAGGCGACCGGTGCCGTGGCGGGCATCGATGATTTCCCAGTCCGTGTCCTGCACTAAATCGGTGCTGCCTGCGCGCAACTGGACGTTGGTCACATCGGGGTGTTGCAACACAAAAACATCGCCTGCGGACAATTTCGGCAGCGCCTCGTCAGTGACGCTGCCAGCCGATTGCAGCACCGATTCGCCAAACAATGCCCGCGCCAACGTGCGCGGCGCAAATTGTTGCAGGCCGAGAGACACCTCCAGATTTCGGGCGGTGATCTTTTCCACCAGCGTGGATCGCGCACCGCTACACGTCTCCTTGAGCGTGGTCTTCTCAACCGAGAGCGACGTGGTGAGCGTTGGCGTGCCACAGCCGACGGGATAGAGGCCGACCATGAAGCCGGATGCGGCAGCACCTTCGGAGGGGTTGTACTTGCCAAAATACACGGGACCCTGGCCAGTCCAGACGGTGAGTTGTTCGGGGGTCATTTTGAAACTCCATTACAGTGGGTGAAAAAATCAGACAACGCAATCGGGGCAGTTGCGTTTGCGGGCACGGATGCGCCTGGGTTTGTCCATCGGTGCATCTGCGTCGAAATCTGCGGGCAGTTCGGGGGTGGGCATGGCCGCACCAATTTTCAGGATGCGGCGCGCCACATCGTCGGCAAACTCGCCGCACGCGCCGCGCCCGTAATGCGTGCCCGCGTGCCAATGGGTGCGCAGAAAAGTGATTTTCATGGTTGCTCCTCACATGAGAGGTAATTACGCACCGGCGCATCCCACGCCAGCGGCAGGTAGAACAGGCCGTTGACAAATTCGGCGCTGGCGCCGTTGGTCAGCGCCAGCGGGCCGAACCCATCGCCCGCCCGCCAGCCTTGCAGCGCGTCGATGACTGCGGCAGCAATCGCGCCGACGGACAGCCGCGCCTCGGCGCCAGAAATGCTGGTGACGTTGCGGGTGCAAACAACGCTCATCCACGTCTGGCGCGTGCCGACTGCGCCACGTTGCCCGCTGGTCGGTTGCGGCGAGACGTTGTAGCCGCCATAGAGCACGGCCACGGACGGCGTGGGCTGCTGATTGCCGTGGATTTTCCCCAAATCAGCGGCGCTGAGGATGTGGATTTTCCTGTCCAGTCGCTCGGCCAGACGGGTGATGATCAGTGGTTCGAGCGCCAAAAAGTTGTCCGGGCGAATGCTCATTGTCAGTATCCGTTCAAATCGATGTCTGTTACCGCGCGGCCAGAAAACGTCGCCAATGTCACCGGGTCGTTGCCCTGCACCTGTTGGCGGCCAAGGCTGGCGCGTCCGGATTGCACGGCGTTGAGATAGTCAAACGCCCATTTGCTGGCTGCTCTCACGTCCTCGGTGGCGGCCACGCCATGCAGACGCAACACGGCAATGGTGGCGACCACGCTGGTCAGGTCCGACGCCGCCACGGTCTCAGTGGCAAGCGGCGTGCGATAGCGGACAGCGATAAACGTGTCAGCAAAGCGGCTGGTCTTGTCGCATAGCGCAACGAGCAAATCCAGCGCCTCTTGCGCTTTGCGGCGCACCTCGGCGCTCTGGCCGCTGAGCGCGCCGCCCTCGTACAGGCTGCGCAGAGCCGCGCCATCCACGCGCCCATCCTGCGCCGCGCGCTGCGCGAGTTCGTCCCATCCGCCCGTAGCTGCGGCGGCGAGGTCTGCGGGGGTGCAGTAGGTGGTCATAATCTGGCGCCTCACACGTACCAGCTCACAATGCCGTGCAAATAATTTGTCCCGTTCGCGGCAGATAGCGGAATTATCCAGAACGATGCCGGGTCGTTGCCCGCGCAAAACGCGACGACGGAACTGCCGCTTCCCCACGTTTGCATTACATTCAGCATGTTGTTCTGATGCGGCAGATACTCGACGGGCACATTGAGAAAAAGCGAATACCAAGTGCCCACCGTAACAGTTCCATTGATTTTTACGCTGGACGCCTTAAAAAACACCTGATTCTGGAATTTTGCGATTTTGAAATTGCCGGTGCTGTCCGACGCAATCGGAAAAGTTCCTTTGGTCATGCCCAGACTAAGCGGGTCTTTCCAGTCCAGCGCGGCCAAGCCCGGGAAGCCTGCTGCCTGATTGGCGCGCGGCGTCCATGCTGCACCGTCAAACGTGAGCACCTGCCCGCTGACAGGCGCGGGGGCGGTTACGTCGGAGAGGCTGGCGAGTGTGATTCGCGCGGGGTCGGCGGGGTCACCCTTGTCGCCCTTGTCGCCTTTCTCGCCCTTGTCGCCGGGTTCGCCCGGGTCACCCTTGTCGCCCTTGTCGCCCTTCTCGCCGGGTTCGCCCGGGTCGCCTTTCTCGCCTTTGTCGCCCTTTGGTCCTTGCGGGCCGATGCCGCCGGAACCACTGCCGCCGCCGCCGCCTGTGCCCTGCGGGGCGAGGGTGAGCAGGGCGTAGAGGCGGGCGCCGTGTGCGGGTTCGAGGGCGCGGGCGATGGCCGCATCACCCGCTTCGGCGCGGCGGACGATGCCTTCGGCGGTGCAGGTGAGCCAGTCGCCCCGGTCGATGATTTGCGTGGTGTCCCACGCCAGCAGCGCGGCGCCCGAGGTGGTGCAGGTGAGCGATTTGCCGGCAATCGCGCCGGTGCTCGCTACCGCAAACACGTCCTCGGGCGCGCGCGCGATGTGCCCGCTGGCAGTGACGCACTCGCCCGCCGCAATCGTTTCACGAGCAACGAGGGTCTGCGTGATGGCGTCAGGGGTAATCGACATAGTGACCTCGTGAGGGAAAGGGTGGGCGCGATGAATCGTTCCACGTTGCCGCTAAAGCGGCTTCCGTCTTCGGCTGCCAAAGCTGCGCTTTGGCTTTTCGCCTCCGCCCCCTACATGCGCGCAACCATAGGGGCAACCCTGCGTGGTCGCCCGTATCGGCGGATTACAGGCGGTGCGGGAAGAGCAGCACCGAGACGAGGCCGCCTGCGTTGCTGTCTGCCAGCGCCTTGCCGACCGCTGCGCCGCTGCTGGCGGGGATGGCGGCGCTGCTGGCATCCACGGCCAGCGATTGCCCGGCGGTCACGTCTGCGCCGCATTTGACGCGGGCGATGCCCGAGGTCTGCACGGCCATGTGCGTGCCTGCGGCGGCGCTGGTGACGGCCACGCCAATGGCCATCGTGCCGTCACTCGCAGCGGCAGCCGTGGCGGGGTTGCCGGTGGCGCCGACAAAGGTTGCGCCGACGATGTCAGCCTGGGCAGGCAGGGTGATTACCGTGCCCTCGGTAAAGGATGCGTTCATTGTTCAGCCTCCGTTTTCGGTTTGGATTTGGCGGGTTTGGCGGGTTTGGGCGCGGCGTCGGCCTGGCGGATGACGCCGCTGGCCAGCAGCGCGCGGATTTCCGCCTCCGGCACGCCTGCGGGCAGTTCCGCGCCGGGGGCGACGACAACCCGTTTGCCGTTCAGGTGCAGCGTCAGCCAGTAGTTCGTGATGTGCATGGTTAGCCCCCCACGTTCGCGCCAGCCGCGCAAGCGCGTCTGTCACTCTCTGCCCCCCCAAGGGGGGCGCGCCCGCCTTGAGGCGGCTCGGCGGCGGGCTTGGATGCCTTGTAATCAGCCATTGTCAGATCTCCCATCAGATGGGGGTAACGAACAGGAAACCCGCGTCGGCATTCGCAATCTGCGGCGCGCGCTCGAAGGTCGCGCCATAAATCCACGATTTGCGCTCGGCGTTGTAGTAGGGCTGTTCGACGAACGGGTGCCCTTCCATTACCGAGGTGTAGCCAAACGCGGGACTGGCGAGGCTGAACGTGGCGGCAGAGCCGGTGTAGCTGAGCAGCGCCGTGTCGCCCCATACGTCGTGCGGTTTTTCGTCCGCATCCACCCAGATGGCGTTGCCGACGATGATTTGCTGCACGCCGAAGAGCGCGCGCAGTTGTTCATCGTCCGGCAGGCGCAACTGGTTGCCGGGCAGCATGGCGCGGATTTTCGCGTTCAGTTGCAGCGCGGCATACACCGAGGCGGAGACGGTGAGCGTATTCGGGCGCACGCCGTTTTGGCTCCGCAGCACGTCGGCAGCGGCGCGCACGTCCGCGACCGGGTCGCCGTCCGCGTTCCATTTCGCGGCGCCAGAAAGCGCCTGCTTGTTGCTGGCGGCATAGAGCGCCTCATCGCGCACCGTGGCGGCGGCTTCGGCCTCGTAGTCCAGGGCGAGGATGTCGCTGGCGGTCTGCACGGCGATGGTCGACACATCCAGATGCGCGCCGACGTTGAACCGACGGGCGGTGTCGGTTTCCTCAATCATTTCGCGCGGGATGGGCACTTCGACCGAATGCTGGTCGACCGTGAATACCTTGCCCTTCCACGAAATATCCACGCGCCGCGTCAGGCTGCCCGGGGCGCGGCGGGTGTCGATGCGGGTGAGGCGCTCTTTGCCCAGCACGGGCACGGTGTGGCCGCGCAGGGCTTGCGGCAGGCGCGGCAGGACGCGCTCGGCAATCATCTCGCCCTGCCCCATGCCCAGCAACAGGTTGGTGAGCACAGGGTTTTGATGCATACGAATTTGTTCCAGATTCATCATGTCGACACCTCGTCAATCATTGGGGTTGCATCCAGCGCGCGCAGTGCGTGAGCGCACTGGCGTAGTCGCAATTTTTCTCGGCGGCGTACTGGCGGGCACGCGCATCCAGCTCGGAATCCGACCGGATAGGCTCGTCCATCGCACCCACGGCGTGCGAGCCGAAATCCAGCACACGATGGCTGGACAACAACTCCGTCAGAAACGCCGATAACGTCCGTTTTTGGCCATCGTGAGCAGCAAAATCCGTCGTCTCGCTCAGCCCATCGAGCCGCTCGAACACAGCAGTGAGGCCAGCACGGTCGCGCGGCGCGATATGGCCTGCGCGGATCAGTTGCTCCACGTTGTCGGCAGTTTTTGCGCGAGCCAGCGAATCCAGTTGAGAAGAGAAGTCGGCGGCGCGCGCGGCCTCTGCGTCGGCGCGCGCGACAGCGGCAGTCAGATCGCTCTCCATTTGCGCGATGCGCGCGTGCAGCGCGGCCAGTTGGTCGGTGTCATTGCTCATTGCATTAGTCTCCAGATCGGGGTTGGTGTGTGCCTCACGAGTGCCAGATGCAGGCACAAGATGAGACTGGTGGGAATCTGCGTCTTCGAACGAGCGGAAATCTGCATAGGCAAAACCGTCACGTACCGAGAACTGCACTGGCTGCAAACCCGGCACGGCAGGCGCTACCGCGCCGAGCCAGCCAACGTGTCGCAGGTGCCAACAGCCAGGCGTGGGATTGTGTGGGTGGTGAGGAGGGAAAAACGAGGCACTGCGGTTTGGCAGCCTGCGGTCAGAAATTTTTGCAGCCAGCTCATCAGAGACGCCCTCGCAGTCGCAAAACAGCGAATTGCCATCGCGCCAGAGCCTGCTGACCCATCCGTGCGCATCGTCATGTGTTTGCGGATGGCCGATAACCAGCGGCACGCCATCTGGGTTAGCTTGCTCAAACGATGCAACAATCTCATCCAGGTCGGCCTGACCGAACTCTATCGACCTGCCGTCCGAGCTGATGCGCGAGCCGGCGCGGAAAATCTCCACGCCGCAGAGGGTTTGATGAGAGGGTGGTGTGCGTGTATCCATGTGCGCATCTTTGCGCACCTAGTCCATCTTGTCTTTTGAAATACTGCAAAACAAACGGCAGCCCGCAGGCTGCCGTTTGTCCTTGATAACGAGTCAGGTCTGGCGACCTAGCGTCGCAACTGTTTTTCGATGGATGCGAGACACGCCGCATGTTCAGTCCGGAACTGCTCAATCATGCTTTTTGTGTCCGTGTCCGCGCTGTCCACCATGGCAAAGCCGATCATTATGTTCAGTGTTTTCTGTGTTTCGCGCACACAGGGGGACGTCGTGGCAGGCAGGTCATTGGGGTGGGTGGATGAGTTGAACATTTCACGCAATGCAGCAGATGCGGCGCGATCCTCGCCGCGCCGGATGTGTTCCATGGCCATGTCAAAATACATCATCTGTGCGTTCAGCTGGTCGATGTCCTGGCGCAAGATTGCTGCGCGCAGCTCATCGCGGGCGCGCTGCGCCTGATGGTCGCGGTACAACCATACGCCTGCCGCCAGCGCCACCACCAGGGCACAGGCCGTGATGACCAGCATCAGGCCACGGTTGTTGCTGTGTTGTCCCTTGCTTGCCATTTTTATGGTCTCCTGCTATCGATTGCGTTTCTTGCTGATTATATATGTGCGCACAGCCGCAAGCTCGCTGTTGTCCAGCTCTGTCAGACTGTTTTTCCCGAATTTTCGTTGTGTATAGGGCAAGTAGAAAAATTCGTCACCAAGCTGGTTCTTGCAGCTCGCCTTGATAAACATAATCGCCCTGCGTCTCCATTGCGGGTCTTTGACGGGTGCGCTTTTCATGCTGTCAAGCATTGTCCGCTGCCGGTCAGGGCGTCAGTCGTCGCCCCCGTCCAGCCCCGCCATCGCCCGCACCGCCCGCAACGCTGCGGCGCGCAGGGGTTTCGGCAGGGCGCGGAAGGCCGCAATCAAGTGTTCTTCTTCTGGCGTGGTGCGCAGCGTTTCCTGTGCGCCAGCTTTTTCACGCCTTCCCGTTGCAAGCCATTCAACGCTCACGCCTGCCGCGCGCGCCATTACAACAAGGTTTCGCACGGAAGGCTGCGAGCCGTTCAGATATTTGCGCAGCAGGCTTTCAGGGATGCCGCAACGACGGGCAAACGCTGCGCCCGCTTCGTCCCCGATGATTTCCCTGATTCGAGCCTTTAACTCAGTGTCTGCGGTTGCGCCTGGTTTGTCCATCGAAAATCAGCCCTCTTGCGCCGTAGATTAACGCGCACCATAGTGCTTGACTTGTAATCTGTGTCGCCGTATAGTGCGAGACAGTCTTAACAAGTTATGAAGGTTTCATTATGAAGGCGATAGGTGACATGCACAACGTGCGCATCGCTCTAATGCTTGCGGGGTATCGCAGCGTTGAGGAGTGGGCGCAAACTCACGGCTTCCTTTCCGCGTCAGTCCGTCGCGCAATCTACGATTGGGGGCAGCGAACCGACCGAGAGCCGCGCGGCAACAATACAAAAAACATCATGGCGGCGCTGCGGAAAACGATGGCGTCGCAGGCGGGAAAAAAATTTGTCCATACCTCGCACCAAAGTGCGAGACACGCAAGCTAACGAGGTAAAAAATGGCACGAACCAAAACCACAAAACACTCTCTGCCGCACATAAGGCTGAAGCCAACTGAACCCATCGTCCCCACGCCCGCAGAGGTTATGACAGAAACGAACAAAAACAGAGAACGCGCCCGCGCAGCCCTTGCTGCACTTGGCATCAGCCAGGCAGAGCTTGCGCGCGCATTGTCTGTATCGCCGCAGATTGTGAGTGGTGTTTTGCGCGGCAACTTGTCCGGGCTGCGCGGTGATGCGCATCGGGTTGCTGTTGCCGTGGGGATAAAGGCGGGCGAGCTGTGCACATGGGAGAGCAGTGACGACATGCTTAAAAAATTGCACACGAGCATCCGCTCATACCGGGGAGGACATCCTGCATGAGCGCAAATTACAGATGTATCGCGCAGGAGCGTCTCCTCATCGCAATGCGGGCGTTGTTTGACAGTCCGCTGAACGGCGTGACGTTGTCTCATGTCGCAAATGTTGCGCAAACCAGCAAAACGCAGGCGCTGCGGGATCTGAGCAATCTCGCCGCAGCGCGGCTGGCGGAAAAAACGCCAGACGGACTGTGGCGCCCCTCGAACGGTTTTGTGAGCCTGGCAATCCAGGCGCAAACGGCGCTGGCGCGCGCGGAGGCGCGGCTGGCGGATTTTCGCAGCGCCATTGAGGTGGCGCGAGTTCTGTAAGAAGGAGCAGGCAGATGGCCAGGAAAAAATCGACGACAGAAATCATCGTGCCGACGGCGCACGAGCAGGCGGCAGCCGAGGTGGAGCACAGAGGTGCGGTAGCGCGCGCGGACGCGGCGCGGTTGCAGGCGGAGCAAATCCGGGCAGCCGAATTGCGCAGCGCGTGCGCGCGATTTGGCTACGCGCCTGACGGTGACATCACCGTCGAGGCAATCGAGGCGGACATTGTGCTCAACCTGCGACTGCACAACGAGCATCAACGCGCCGCCGACGAGAGCCTGTTTCGCGCAGGCATCGGCCTGCTGGTACTCAGAGACGGCTGCGAGCGCGGCCAATGGCAGGCGGTACTCGACCGCATCGGGTTTGGTAAAACGCACGCATGGCGACTCATGGAAGTCGCGCAGCGTTTCACACAGTGTAACAGCATTACAAACGTTCCCTCGGTGGAACATTTGTCTGTGCAGGCTCGCTTCCCGCAAATTGTCCGGTTTGCGGGCAACGTTCGGAAGCTGGCAGAGCTGACCGTGCTGGACGACGACGAGCTGGAAACGCTGGAAAATACCGGCGAGCTGATGGGTTTCTCGCTGGCTGACGTGGGTGCGGCCAGCGCGCGAAAATTGCGCGAGATTGTGCGCGAGGCAAACAAAAAAACGGAATCTCTGGAGCGCGAATTGCGCCAGACGCGCCTCGATCTGGACGCCGCGCACCGCAAGTCGGGCGCGCAGGCGGCGGAAATCGAATCGCTGCACGATCGGTTGCAGCACAAAGACCCGCCGACGGGCTATTTCCGCGACTGGGAGACGTGCGTCCAGAACCTGACGATTGCGCTTACCGATGTACGTACCGAGCTGGCGAAACTGGCAGGCGAGGTGCGCGAGGCGCGGGAGGCGAGTATGCAGGCAGGACGCGATGAGGGTGTTTACCTGTCCAGCCTGTTGCAGCAGATTGAAAATGATGCGGCGCTGGCGCGGCACGAAATCGGGCTGCCGGAAATCGGGCGCGGGAACGCGGCGCTGGATTTTGTGGACGCCATGACGGGCGGGGATAACGATGAAGTCCCGAACTGAGCAGATTGTGGCGCTGGCGGACGAACTGCGCCGCGCCGCGCACGGCGCGCGCGGGGAAATCAAACGCCGCGCCTGCGCGCAAATGGGCATCAGCCTGGCCACGCTGCACCGGCTGCTGCGCGCGCACACCGCGCAGCCTGCGCGCAAAACGCGCGCGGACAAGGGGTCGGTCTGCATAAATCGGGACGACGCGCGCAAAATCGCTGCGCTGGTCATGGCGGGGGTGCGACAAAACGGCAAACAGACCATGACGATTGATCGGGCGTGGCGCACGCTCACCCGCGCGGGCGAGATCAACGAGATTGTCGACGTTGAGACGGGCGCAATCATCACGCCGTCGCGCGCCACGCTGGTACGCGCGCTGGAACAGTACGGCCTGCATCCACGACAGCTGATGCGCCCCGCCGCGCACACGCAGCTGCGCAGCCTGCACCCGAACCATTGCTGGCAAATTGATGCCTCGGTGTGCGTACTGTTTTATCTGCCGCGCGGCGGAATGCGCGTGATGGACGAGCGCCAGTTCAATAAAAACAAACCGCATAACGTCGCCAAAATCGCACAGGAGCGCGTCATCCGCTACGTGGTCACCGACCACTACTCCGGCGCGTTTCGTGTCCTGTACACACAAGGGGCAGAGACGACTGCCGCCGCAGCCGAGGCGCTGATTCGCGCGATGGAAGGCGGCGTGCCCGGACTGATGCATGGCCGCCCTACGCTGTTGATGGCCGATCAGGGGGCGCCACACAAGTCGGCGGCGTTCCGCACGCTGCTCGATTGCCTGGGCATCGAGCTGCAACTGCACGCGCCTGGCAATGCGCGCGCAACCGGCAGCGTGGAGCGCACGCAAAACATCGTGGAGACCGAATTCGAGTCGATGCTGCACCTGTTCCCGCCGCACGACATCGACGACCTCAACAACAAGTGCGAGCGGTGGCTGCGCTACTACCACGCCCGCGCCATCCACAGCCGCCACAAACGCACCCGCACGTCGATGTGGTCGTCCATCTCTGGTGAGCAACTGGTGGAGATTGACGGGCAGCTCGCCCGCGAGTTGCTGGCGGGTGAGCCACAGGAAAGGAAAGTGTCCGGCGAATACACGGTCAGGTTCGGCGGCGAGCAATACAACGTCAAACAGTTGCCTGGTGTGCACGTGGGCGAGACGTTGCAGGTCGCCGTCAACCCGCTGCGCACCAACACGTTGCTGATACTGGACCGGGGCGCGGACGGGCGGCGGGTGGTGTTCCACGCGCCGGTGGTGGAGTGTGACGCAGTCTCTCAATATCGGCTCGATGCACCCATCGTCGGCCAGCAATTCGCGCGTCTCCCCCTGTCCGTGGCAGACAGTGCGCGCGAATCGGTGGCTGCTGCCGCCGAGCGCACCACGACAGGTGAGGCACCCGCGCCGATGTTTGGCGGGCGGGTCTCGGCCTCGGCAGTGTTCCCCGTCGAAACCCTTCCGGTACCCCTGCCGCGCCGTGGTGAGACGTTTTCGCCAGCGGTCGAGGTGGCTGCGCCCACGCAGGTCTACAGCCATTTTCGCGCGGCGCAATGGCTAATCGCGCGCGGCGTGGCGCTGTCCGATGCGGTGCATACGCTCATCGACCGCGAATGGCCAGACGGCGTGCCAGAGACCGATTTGGAGGAATTGCAGCGCCGCGCGCAAACGGCGAGCGGGTTGCAGATTGTGAAAGGAGGTGAACGATGAAACACGCAAACGTAAATGGCGCGAATGTAGGGGCGCAATTCATTGCGCCCAAAACGGCAAACGGCACGCCCGCGCATCTGAGCCTGAACGAGCTTTTGAGTTGCACGAAGGTCAGCAAGGCGCAGATCGCCCGCGAAGTCGGCTGCACGCGCCCAACTCTATCCGGGCTGGCACGGCGCGGCATCTGGCCTGCATTTGACGACGAACGGGCACGGCTGCGCGCGGATTTGCTCGCATGGCTCAAAAAACACGGAATTGACGAAAAAAGCGCAGAAGCGGCACTGGATGGCGTGCGTTACGAAGCGTCTGACGGTGCCTCTCGCGCGCCCAAAACCCTGCAATGGGGTGTTGATAGCCCCCCGAAGCAAAAAAACGCCCAAAACGCCGATTTTGGCCGCCCGGTGAAAACGCCCGTGGAATGGCCGTCGGATGCGCAGAAACAGACAGGGCGCGATGAATCGCGCCCCTACGACCTTTCAACCGTTTTTGATTCACCCAAGGAGGAAACCGAAATGCTGCTCAAAAACGAAACCCTGTCCGCGCAGGCGCGGCAATTTTTCAAAATCCCGCGCTCGCCGTTTTGCGACGACATCAACTGTCAGGACGACGTATTCACCAGCGCCGATACAGCCTATGCGCGCAATGCGCTGCTGGACTGCGCGGCCAATCAGGGATTCGTGGCGCTGATTGGCGAGAGCGGCAGTGGCAAAACCACCATGCGCGAAGAGCTGGAATCGCGCCTGGCCGAGCACCACCGCCCGGTGGTGGTCATCAAACCCTATACGTTAGAGATGGAGCCGACCGAGCGATACGGGCGGGTGATGAAATCCGGCCAGATTAGCGAGGCCATCATCGCCACGCTCGCGCCCGGCGCACGCATCTACCGCAGTATGCAGGCGCGGGCGCGGCAGGTGCACGAGCTGCTCACCGCCAGCCAGCAGGCGGGTAATGCCAACCTGCTCATCATCGAGGAGGCGCACCGCCTGCCTATCACCACGTTGCGTCACCTCAAAGGCTTTATGGAAATGAAGAACGGCCTGCGGCGATTGCTGGGCGTGGTGCTCATCGGCCAGCCGGAGCTGCACGCGCTGCTCAACGAGCATCGGGCGGACGTGCGCGAGATTGTGCAGCGGTGCGCAAAAATCGAAATGCTGCCGCTCGACGCCGAGCTGGAAAACTACATCCGTCACAAATTTGCCCGCGTCGGTGTCGATGCGGCGCAGATGTTCAGTCAGCCCATTTACGACGCCATCCGTGCCCGTCTCATTTACCGCCCCCGCAATGGTTCGCCCGGCGAGGCGCGATCCATCTGTTACCCGCTGGTCGTCAACAACCTGCTGGTTCGCGCGCTCAACGCCGCCGCCCGCGTGGGTATGGGGCTGTCGCCGGATGTCATCAAAGAGTGCTGAACAGGGGAACGAAATGAAAGACTGGTTTGATTTCAGCACAGAAAACATCGAGCGCCGCTGGTTCCCGCTGGCCTGCGCGTTTGTGATGGGCGTCGGGCTGGCGACCGTGAAATTCGACTACGACCGCGCCGCCATCACCGCACAGGCGCAGCGCGCCATCGAAGCCGCCCGCGCCGCGCCACCCATCGTGATGATGGAATGCGACCGCCCCGGCGCCATCGCGTTCAAGGAGGACTGATCATGGTCAACAAGGTTTTCCTGGTCGGACACCTCGGCGACGCGCCGCAGCCGCACACGTTCACCGATGGCGGAATGCTCGCCACCGCCAGCCTCGCCACGAACGAGCACTGGCGCGATGCGCGCACCGGCGACCGTGTGGAGCGCACCGAATGGCACCGCCTGGTGTTTCGCGCGCGCACGGCAGAAGTGGCGGCGCAGTATCTGCGCAAGGGCGCCAAGATTTTTGTCGAGGGGCAACTGCGCACGCGCAAATGGCAGGCGGAGGATGGCGCTGACCGCTATGTAACCGAGGTGCATGTGCGGCAGATGACGATGCTGGATCGCAAACAGGACGCCGCCACGCACCCCCCCTCAGTCGGCTACGCCGACAGCTCCCCCGGAGGGGGAGCCAAGGGGCGCAACGCCTACGCCGATGCCAAAGAAGGGCGCACGCCTGCGCCATCCGCCGACGCGGGCGCGATGAATCGCGCCCCTACAACACCCGCGCCGGACGCGAACGTGGGGGGCGCCGTGCCGCCCGCCGTCGGCTCTGTCCCGTTCTGCGATCAGGGCGTGGAAGACGACGACATCCCGTTTTAACCACTGCAACGCCGTTGCATCCCCTGCAATCATCAAGGAGTAAATCACCATGACCCGCAAACGCTTGCCCACCGAGGCCGCACCCACCCTGAAAACGCTCGAAGACGTCGACGCCACGCTCGCCCGCATTGGCGAGCTGACCCGCGAACTCGAAGCCATCGCCGCCGACACCGAAGAGACCATCGCCTGCGCGCGCGAAACCGCCAAAATCCGCGCCGAAATGCCCGCCACCGAAAAGGCGCTGCTGGAACGTGCCTTGCAGGACTACGGCGGCGCGCATCGCGCCGAGTTCGCCAAAGTGCGCACCAAAGAACTGGCGCACGGCTCGATTGGCTTCCGGCTGTCCAGCAAGGTCGTCATCCGCCGCATCGGTGACACCTTGACGGCGCTCAAAGACTACGGCCTGAAAGCCTGCATCCGTATCACCGAAGCGCCGGACAAGGAAGCGATGCGCAACCTGGACGCCGCCACGCTCGCCAGCGTCGGCGCCAGCCTCAAAACCGAAGATACGTTCTGGTACGAACTCAAACGCGAAGACGTGGAGGGGACAAAATGAATGCGCGCGCAAACAGCCTGCAACAGACCCGCTTGCGCCGGATGCGGGCAATTTTCGGCGCGTGCAGACAGCGCGGTTTTGATGACGATACGCGCCACGCCATCGTGTTTCGCATCACCGGCAAGGCCTCGCTCAAAGACTGCGACCCCGGCGAGCTGGGTGCGGTGCTGGAAGCCATTGCCCCGCGTCGCCACGCGGCCAGCCGAGGGAGCCGTCCGGCGCTCTCGCCGCGCCAGCGCCTCATCTGGTCGCTGTGGCAGCAACTGGCCGATGCCGGCCTGGTGCGCCGCCGCACCATGCACGCGCTGGAGTCATGGGTGCGCTCGCAAACAGGGGTGGACAAAATCCAGTGGCTCACCGGCGCGCAAGAGTCCACAGTCATCGAGCAACTCAAACAATGGCGGCTGCGGGCGTGTTTTTTTGAGGAGGCACTGCCATGCAATTGACTGCTGATCATATTGCTGCAATCACCCCGTTGCTGCCCGATTCGGCCACCGAGATTGAGGTAGAGATGGCTGCCGTGTTTTATGCCTGCCTGCCTGACACGATAGCGGATCGAGACGAGCTGAGCATATTGTTGCTCAGCGCGCTGCGTGAGCATTTCAGTGGATCCCAGATTTACATTCCAAAGGCAGGCGAGCGAACCTGCGAGCGGAACAAAAAAATCTATGCAGCGTTCAACGGCAAGAATTATCTGGTACTGGCGCACCAGTACGGATTAACCGAGCGACATGTGCGCGCCATTGTTGAGAGCTGTTACGCACACGACATTGCCAGCCGTCAAAGTTCACTGTTTTGACGCACGCTCAACCAGCCGCCCGCGCGCACAGGATGCACGCGGGCGGTTTTTTTGCAGTCTCTCAAAAGCGCCAACAATCAAAAATTGACAACATGGCGGCACGATTTTTTTGAGCCGCAACCTATGTCGATTAACTACGCATCGCCCGCCGCCGAGCCGCCTCAAGGCGGGCGCAGCCCCCTCGGGGGGACGGAGGCGAAAAGCCAAAGCGCAGCTTTGGCCGCCGAAGTCGGAAGCCGCGAAGCGGCGACGTGGAAGCAAGTGACAGACGCGCAAAGCGCGGCTGGCGCGCGCGTGGGGGCTTATCTTTCCCCGAATCCTCGCCTGCCCTGGCCGATCTGCCGCGAGGCCGTGGAACTCATCGCCCGCGCCGAAGGGCTGCGGCTGGATGCGTACCAGGACGTAGCCGGTGTCTGGACGATTGGCCGGGGGCACACCGGACAAGACGTGCGCGCCGGGCTGCGCTGGTCGCTGGATCACGCCGACGAGGTGTTTTTGCAGGACGTGACCGCCACGGCGCAGGCAGTCAGCAAATTGCTGGAAGGCTGCACGCAAACACCACAAGCCGCCGGCGCAATGGTCTCGCTGGCCTACAACATCGGCACGGC
>JAFZMK010000278.1 GCA_017553285.1 Rhodocyclaceae bacterium | reverse complement strand
GGGTGTGATGGCGCGGGCGAACCTTGCAGGCAGCAGCAACGGCGCGCCGTTTGTCGAAGGTTCGCTGCACGCAGGCAGCATCCGCAACAACTGGCACAGCGATGACCTGCGCGATGCCGCCACCGGCCAGCGCGCGCAATACGACATCCGCACGCCCTACCTGGGCGCACACGCGGGCGCGGGTTACCGCTGGCAGACCGGCGCGGGTTCGCACGTCGAAGCCTACGGGCAATACCTTTACACGCACATGGACGGCAAGGACACCAACGTGGCGCTGGACCCGTACCACTTCGGCGCGGTGAAATCCAGCCGCACCCGCCTCGGTGCCAAAGGCGCGTGGGCACTCTCGCCCAGCAGCCAAGCGTATGCCGGTGCCGCCTGGGAACACGAATTCGACGGCACCGCCCGCGCCACCGCCTATTCCCTCGAAGTCCCCGCCCCGACAATGAAGGGTGATACGGCGGTCATCGACGCAGGCCTCACCTTCGCCCCCAAACGCAACCTTTCCACCAATGTTGGTGTGACGGGGTACGCGGGCAAACGCAAAGGCGTGGCGGCGAATGTGGAAGTACAATATCGTTTCTAATGTTCCTCACACCCCCAACACAAAGCGCCCCGCATGGGGCGCTTTTTATGGGAGCGCGAGCGTCCCGCTCGCAAGAGTGCGGGCAAGATGCCTGTTTGCGCGCCCGATTGGGCGAACGCGCTGCGTCACCGCCTTCGGCGGGCGAAGCGCCGCGATGCCTTTTTCGCCTCCGCCCCCTACCCACGCCGCGCGGGGCGTAGTTTGTGTCCCCGCTGGCGCAGCCGCCTGCGCGTTAGCGTTCTTTGGGCGCGGTGAGGTTATGGTCGGCGCGCAGGCGTTCGATGGTTTTGATGACTTGGCGTCCGGTAATCGCGCGTGAGCATTCAAACTGGCGGTCGGTGCCTTTGTGGCGCGGGCACCAGAAATAATCGTGGTGGTCGAAGCTCACGTCCGTGGCGTCCCAGCAGCCGTGGCAGACGTGCGTGTTATGCACGCGGTAGGGCGTGTTGAATTCGCACAGCGGCAGGGTGAAGCCGGAAATCAGTACGACCGGGCAGCCTGCCGCCCACGCCAGCCAGGAAAGACCGCTGGAGAGGCCGACGAAAAACTCGGCATGGTGCAGCAGGGCGGCGCATTCGTTCAGGTTGCGCCCGGTGAAGTCTTCTACGCCGTGCGGTAATTGGTTCCAGAC
Organism: Rhodocyclaceae bacterium; assembly: GCA_017553285.1. Classification (GTDB taxonomy): domain Bacteria; phylum Pseudomonadota; class Gammaproteobacteria; order Burkholderiales; family Rhodocyclaceae; genus JAFZMK01. The sequence continues at coordinate 352 of JAFZMK010000278.1, read as the reverse complement.
GTAGCCTGCGCCGACGGTGCGTTCGCGGTCGATGCACAGGACGCGGTAGCCGAGGTTTTTGCAGTGTTCAATGACTTGTGGCCAGCCGTAGCCGTTGTTCCACATTTTTGCCAGATTGGTGGATTTGACGGCGATGCAGACGTAGGGTTCGGCAATTTCGCGCGGCGGGTTGGGGGCGAGGCGTGGCGGGACTTCGGCGGGGTCGACGCCGAGGATGTGCCCGGCGGTGCGGTGCAGCCCGACCTGCCGGAAGTCGAAGGGTTGGTGGTCTTGATTGCCGCCGAAGAACAGGCCGATGCGGTAGGAGGCGTAAGGCTCGGTCATGTTCACTTTGGGCGGGGCGACCAGGCGG
>JAFZMK010000277.1 GCA_017553285.1 Rhodocyclaceae bacterium | reverse complement strand
GCGCACGTTCACCAGCGCCAGCGGCACCTGCTGTGCGGCGCAGGCGGCAAACAGCCCCGGCCACCATTCCGTTTCCATCACCAATGCTGCCTGCGGACGGACGCGCGCCAGCCAGCGGCGCACCAGCGCGGGATGGTCCCACGGCAGCCAGCGGTACGTCACGCGCGCCTCTGCGCCGAAAAGCTGCGCCGCCGTCTCGCGCCCGGCGGGTGTGGTGCCGGTGAGCAGCACGCGGTTTTGCCCGTGCGCGGCAAGAATCGCCCGCACCAGCGGCGCGGCAGCGCGTGTTTCGCCTACCGAAACCGCGTGCACCAGGTACCAGCGCCCGGCAGGCAACGGCGCACCGCCGCCGAAGCGTTCATGCCAGTGGCGCAGATAGCCCGCCTCGCCGCGCCCGCGCCACAGCAAGCGCAGGCAGGCCAGCGGCAGCAAAAGCGTCCACAGCAGGAAATAGAAGACACGAAACCACATGGCGGCGAGTATAGCCCTTGCGCCCGCCGCAAGACTGTCTTGGGAGCGCGGACATCTTGTCCGCACGTTGCGGGCGAGACGCCCGCGCTCCCGGGCTGGCGTGAGCGTGGGGGGTACATTTTCTTACACGCGAAAATCTGGAATAATCGCGGGCTTCGCGCCGCTTTAGCTCAGTTGGTAGAGCAACCGCCTTGTAAGCGGTAGGTCGTCTGTTCGAGTCAGACAAGCGGCACCAATGCGTATCGCTTTTTTATCTCTCCGCAACAGGTGCCTCCCCGGCGCCGCCCGCGTGGTTTCGGGCGCATCGGGCGTTTGCCGCGCCTGTTTGCCGACCGGAACATCATGACGCTCGCCAAAAGTTTTGAACCCGCCGCCATCGAATCCGCCCGCTATGCCCAGTGGGAACGCGAAGGCTACTTCGCCGCCGGGCTGGATACCCGCAAAGACCCGCAGCACGCTTTCTGCATCCTGATGCCGCCGCCGAACGTCACCGGCACGCTGCACATGGGGCACGGCTTCAACCAGACGCTGATGGACGCGCTCACCCGCTATCACCGGATGCGCGGCGACAACACGCTGTGGCAGCCGGGCACGGACCACGCCGGCATCGCCACGCAGATTGTCGTCGAGCGCCAGTTGGACGCGCAGGGCATTTCCCGTCACGACCTCGGGCGCGAAAAGTTCCTGGAAAAAGTCTGGGAATGGAAACGCTTTTCCGGCGGCACCATCACCACGCAGATGCGCCGTCTGGGCACCAGCGCCGACTGGTCGCGCGAACGTTTCACCATGGACGAAGGCTTGTCGCAGACGGTGGCAGAAGTCTTCGTGCGCCTGTATGAAGAAGGGCTGATTTACCGTGGCAAGCGGCTGGTGAACTGGGACCCCGTACTGGGCACGGCAGTGTCCGACCTCGAAGTGGTCATGGAAGAGCGCGATGGTCACCTCTGGCACATTCTCTATCCTTTCGTCGACGGCCCCGTCGACGGTCTGCCCGGAATGCGCATCGCCACCACCCGCCCGGAAACCCTGCTGGGCGACGTGGCGCTTGCCGTGCATCCGGAAGACGACCGCTATCGCCATCTGGTCGGCAAGCAGGTGCATCTGCCGCTGTGCAACCGCACCATTCCCATCATTGCCGACGACTTTGTCGACCGCGAATTTGGCAGCGGCTGCGTGAAAATCACCGGCGCGCATGATTTCAACGACTACGCCTGCGCCCAGCGCCACGGTCTGCCGCTCATCACCATCCTCACGCTGGATGCCAAGGTCAACGAACACGCGCCCGCCGCCTATCAGGGCATGGAACGCTTTGCCGCGCGCGATGCCGTGCTGCGCGATTTGGAGGCGCAAGGGCTGCTGCTGCAAACCGTCAAACACCGCCACATGGTGCCGGTGGGGGATCGCACCGGCACGGTGATTGAACCCATGCTCACCGACCAATGGTTCGTCGCCATGAGCAAACCGGGCGCGGACGGCAAAAGCATCACCGCCAAGGCGCTCGAATGCGTCGCCTCGGGCGAAATTCGCTTTTTCCCCGAAAACTGGGTCAACACCTACAACCAGTGGCTGAACAACATTCAGGACTGGTGCATTTCGCGCCAGCTCTGGTGGGGGCACCAGATTCCCGCCTGGCATGGCGAAGGCGGTGAAATTTTCGTCGCCCGCAATGAAAACGAAGCCCGCGCCAAGGCCGATGCCGCAGGCTACACGGGCGCGCTCACACGCGATGCCGACGTGCTCGACACCTGGTTTTCCTCTGCCCTCTGGCCGTTTTCCACGCTGGACTGGAACAGCGCGTGGCCGGCGCAATCCAACCCCGCGCTGGATTTGTACCTGCCCTCCTCCGTGCTGGTCACCGGCTTTGACATCATCTTTTTCTGGGTCGCCCGCATGGTGATGATGACGCGCCACATCACCGGCAAAATCCCCTTCCGCCACGTCTACGTGCACGGGCTGATTCGCGACAGCGAAGGCCAGAAGATGAGCAAATCCAAAGGCAACGTGCTCGACCCCATCGACCTCATCGACGGCATCGACCTCGAATCGCTGGTGAAAAAACGCACCTTCGGCCTGATGAACCCGAAACAGGCCGCGCAGATTGAAAAGAAAACCCGCAAGGAATTTCCCAACGGCATTGCCGCCTTCGGCACCGACGCGCTGCGCTTTACCTTCGCCAGCCTCGCCAGCCCGGGGCGCGACATCAAGTTCGACATGCAGCGTTGCGAAGGCTACCGCAACTTCTGCAACAAACTCTGGAACGCCTCGCGCTTTGTGCTGATGAACTGCGAAGGCAAGGATTGCGGTTTGAACCTGCCCGCCGACCCCGCCGAGTACAGCACCGTCGATCTCTGGATTCGCTCGCGCCTGCAAACGCGCGCCGCCGAGATTGCCCAACATCTGGACGACTACCGTTTTGACCTTGCCGCCCGCGCGCTCTACGAATTTGTCTGGGACGAATACTGCGACTGGTATCTGGAACTGGCCAAGGTCGAACTGGCAGGCGAGAACGCCCCGCGCACCCGCCGCACCCTGCTCGAAGTGCTGGAAGCCACGCTGCGTCTGGCGCATCCCTTTTTGCCCTTCATCACCGAAGAACTCTGGCAAACCGTCGCCCCGCTGGCAAACCGCCACGACACGCCCAGCATCATGCTCGCCGCCTGGCCGCAAGCGGACGCCGCGCAGCGCAGTGAAGCCGCCGAAGCCGACCTTGCCCGCTTTCAGGCGCTGGTAGAAGCCACGCGCAGCCTGCGCGGCGAGATGAAACTCTCGCCTGCCGAGCGCGTACCCCTGCTGGCCAGCGGCAACACCGCCCTGCTTGGGCGTTTTGCCGCCCATCTGGCGGCACTGGGCAAGTTGGGCGAAGTGCAGCTTGTCGACGCCCTGCCCAGCGACACCGCCGCCCCCGTCGCCGTGGTCGAAGACGTGCGCCTGATGCTCAAAATCGAAATCGACCCCGCCGCCGAACGCGCCCGTCTGCAAAAGGAAATCGACCGCCTGGACGGCGAAATCGCCAAAGCGCAAGGCAAGCTGGGCAACGAAAACTTCACCGCCCGCGCCCCCGCCGCCGTCGTCGCGCAAGAGCGCGAACGGCTGGCGAGTTTCAGCGCCACGCGCGAAAAACTGCTGCAACAACTCGCCGCCCTGCCCAGCGCCTGATGGCAGCAAAAACGCCCGACTGGGCAACCGACGCCAGCCTCGCCGCCTTGCGCGCGGCGCTCACGCACGCACCGCGCGCGCGCAAACCCCGCGCGCCCGCGCCGGACGCCGCGCCCGACCCGGTCAACATGGCAGACGAACGCGCCGCGCTGCGCGAAGCCTATGCCGACGCACGCGCCCTGCCCCCGGATACCCACGCCCACCCGCGCAAAGCGCCGCCCGCGCCGATTCCGAAATTCGCCGCCACGCGCCAACACAACGATGCCAAAGCGCCGCCGCGCCCCGCACACCTGCCCGACTGGCTGCCCGAAGAACTGCACGACACCCGCCCCCTGCCCGACCGTGGCAAACTGCCCGACGCCCTGCACCGCCCCCGTCCACAGCCCACCGCGCGCGACGACGACGAAGCCCCCGCCCTTGATACCGACGCCGCCCTGTTCGCCCGCATGATGCGCGACGTTGCCCCGCAGCGCGAAACGGGTCGCATCGTCCCCGAAAAACCGCGCCCCGCCCCGATTGCCCGCAAACGCCAGGAAGACGAACAAGCCGCCTTGCACGAGAGCCTCGCGCCGCTGGACTTGATTGACCGGCTGGACGCCGGCATCGACGCCAGTTTCCTGCGCCCCGGCATTGCCCGGCGCGTACTGCACGACTTGCGCCGTGGCCGTTACAGCGTGCAAAGCGAACTCGATTTGCACGGTTTGACGCGCGACAGCGCCCGCGCCGCCCTCTCCCACTTTCTCGTCACCAGCCTGCGCCAAGGTCTGCGCTGCGTGCGCATCATCCACGGCAAAGGCTTGGGTTCGCCCGGCGGTCACTCCATCCTGAAACAACTCTCGCGCGGCTGGCTGGCGCAGCGTCAAGAAATCCTCGCCTTCTGCCAGGCGCGCCCCACGCAAGGCGGCGACGGCGCCCTGCTCGTCCTGCTGCGCGCCCGCAAAACCGCGCCGCAGCGGTAAACAACCATTCGTCCCAACGCACCATCCGCCGCAATCATCGGTTTTTTTCGCCGCCGTCCGTGCCACCCACACTCCCCCAGTCACTTCGTGACAGCCCCCTCTGGGAGGGGGCCAAAAGCAAGCCTCCCTCTCCGAGGGAGGTGTCGCCGCCGAAGGCGGTGACGGAGGGAGTTCGCGCTCATAAAAAAGCACCCCATGCGGGGCGTTTTGTGCGGTAGGGTGCGGCGCATCCATCGCGCCCCGTTTTCTACCCCGCCCCTGTATATAACCCATTAGGGCGCAATAAATTGCGCCCCTACGGTGTAGGCTCGACCCGTAGGGGCGCGATTCATCGCGCCCGCGTCGCATCCGGCGCAATCATCGGTTTTTCCGCCGCCGTCCGGGGGGCGTTTGGGCGGTGCGGTACGATTGGACGGTGCGGGGGGCGGTTCCCCCCCCTCGGGGCGGCGCGCGAAAAGGGCGTTGTGCCCCGTTTGATGCGGCGGTGCATTTGCAACCGTCCTGG
>JAFZMK010000276.1 GCA_017553285.1 Rhodocyclaceae bacterium | reverse complement strand
CGCTGGTCGAAGTGCTGCCCTCGCCATCCATCTTTCTGGCGGGCATGGCAGGCGCGCGCCTGCCGGTGGTGGTCAGCCACGGCGAAGGTCGCGCCGTGTTCCGTAGTGAAGACGACCAGGCCAACGCGCACGCCGCCTTGCGCTATGTCGATGGTCGCGGCGCGCCTGCGCAGCGCTACCCCGCCAACCCGAACGGCTCGCCCGACGGCATCACCGCACTGACCACCGCCGACGGGCGCTTCACCATCATGATGCCGCACCCCGAGCGCAGCGTGCGTCTGACGCAGCTCTCGTGGCATCCGCGCGAATGGGCAAACGAGGGCGACCATTCGCCGTGGCGCCGCCTGTTTGCCAACGCCCGCGCCTGGGTGGGCTGATGCGCGGCTGCATCCTTTTCTTTTCCTTCAAACAACGATGGAGTTTTGCCATGAAAAAAACCGTTCTCGCCGCCTGCTGTGCGCTGTTGCCCTTGTCGGCGCTGGCTGAAGTACAGGTCTCCGAAGTCTGGGCGCGTCCCACCGTTGCCGGGCAAGGCGCGGCGGGCGTGTTCATGCAGTTGCAGACCACGGAAGCCGCCACGCTGGTCGGCGGCGAAAGTCCGGCGGCGCAATCGGTGGAAGTGCATGAAATGGTCATGCAAGGCGACGTGATGAAAATGCGCCGCCTCGAAAACGGCCTGCCAATTACGCCGGAAAAAGGCGCAGAACTCGTCCCCGGCGGTCTGCACATCATGCTCATCGGCCTGCAAAAGCCGCTGCAAGTGGGCGACAAAGTGCCGCTGAAACTCTTCTTTGAAGACGCGCAAGGGCAAAAACAAACCGTAGAAACCACCGCCGAAGTCCGCCCCATGATGCCTGCGGCAGAACAAGGCGAAACACACCTGCTCCACGCACACTAACCCCGCCGCCGCCCGCATCCGACGGCGTAGCGCGAAAAAAACGGGCAGCCTCGGCTGCCCGTTTTTTTTCACCAAAAAGATTTTCTCTGGCGGCTCGGTTTTTCGTTTGCGCTTTCGCCATTGAGCAGGGATTTGTAGACATGCGCCATGGAAACCAGAGGTGCTTCATAATGACCGTGTTCTACGGGCGGGGCGTCTAGGCGCAGGCTCTTCTGAATAGATTCCAGCGCGTCAAAGTCCTCATCCATGACGCGATATTCATAGAGAACAAGCGGTCGCAGGCTGGCCGCGTGTTTCTGGACATAATCATCATTCACGGCAACAGAGGGTACGGTGACGCGGATTTGCGTCGTCTGCGCGGAAACGGGATGGTATTGGTGGATGGGAAAGGTAAAGCCCGTGACGCAGGTGAAGTTGACGTTGGGATAGATGTAAAAGTTGTAGTAGCGGTTGGTTTTTCCGTAGTGCTTCAGCGCTTGTTTCATCCAGTGATAGGGAATCACGTTTAGCTCGATATTGCGGGTAAAGCTGAGGTCGCGTAACTCGACAGACTCCGGACCATAGGGAACGGGGGTGAGTTTGCATTCCACTTCGCGCAAACCTCCCGGAAAGGCCGGAAACAGACTTCTGGGGTGAACAAACGGGATGTGGTTGTAATCGACGACGTTCTCATACATCAGCTTCCAGTTGAAATCGAGGAAGCGGCTGGAGTGAATGGCGTGCGGGCCGAAGAACATACTGGCTTCGGCGACTTTTTCCTGAAACTCGGGGGTAAATTGGTCGTCGAAAGGAAGCGGATGCTTGTCCAGACAGACAAAAATCATGTTGCCCAGCTCACGGACGGCGAATTGCTTCATGCACATGCTCTGGCGCGTTTCGGCATCATAGTTGTAGAGGGTTTTTTCGGTCGGGATGGTGCGCACGGTGCCGTCCGGGTTAAACGTCCAGCCGTGATAGACGCAGCGCATGGGCGCTTGTCCAAACTCTTCGGTTTGCACCGGCATCAGGCGGTGCGGGCAGAGGTTTTCAAAGGCGCGGATTTTGCCGGAGCAGTTTTGCAGCAATACCGGCACGCCGCCGATTTCCCGCGTCATGAAAGCATTGTGTGCCGCCAGCGCTGGTTTGATGCCGGCGAAAATCCACAGTTTCTGGAAAATGTTTTTTTGTTCCAGTGCGAAGATTTCTTCGGAAAGGTAGTGCTTTGGCGAGAGCGGTGATTTCATGGTGTTCCCCACGATGACAGAATCGGTTGGGCAGGCAAACGGGCAGTCGATGCTGCCCGTTCTATGCTACGGCATGCAATCTCATGCAGACTCTTCGGCATGGCATGAAGTATTGAAGGTGTAGCCTTCCCCGATAACACGGGAGGGCGCCCAGATGCTTTTTTCCGCGAAAGTGCCATCGGTAATATTCTGGCTCCACGGTCCCGGTTGAGCAATTGCACATTGTTTGCCAATGCTCGTGTATGCCTTGATATGGACGTCATCGCCAATGATGCAGTTGCTGCCCAGCGAGGCACAACTGCCGACGCTGGCGCCGCGTCCAATCCAGCCGTGGTTGCCAATCCGCGCCTGAGGGTCAATGCGCGCCATGGGGTTGATCATCACGTTGTCGCCAATTTCTGCCTGATAATCAATGACCGCGCCTGGACCGACCCATACGTTGCAGCCGAGCTGGATGTCCGGAGAACAGCAGGCGCCTTTGTGAATCAGGTTGACCATCGGCAGGCCGCGCTCCTGTGCCGGAACAAAGATTTCCATGCGGGCATAATTCAGTGCAATGCCATCCACGGCAACAAACAGGGATACGCCTTGCGGGATGCTGGAGAGGACGGAATCGGCACAGCTTTCAAGCAGACCGACGTGGCCAATGGGGCGAAACAGCCAGTGTGTGTCGGGTGACGCATAGGCGTGAAGGTCTGCGGCGATGGATTCATAGACTTGTCCCAGTCCGATCAGACAGATTTTTTGGTTCGGGTTGTGGCTCATTTTTTAACTCCAGTCAGGTATTCAGTTTCAGGCATTGAGCAGGGATTTGTAGACATGCGCCATGGCAATCAAGTCCGATTCGTAATGACCTTGCTCCATTATGGGGGCGTCCCGGTGAACAGCTTTTTGAAATGCCAGCAAGGCATCAAAATCTTCATCCATGACGCGATATTCGCCGAGGAGAACCGATCTCAGGTTTGCCGCATGTCGCTTGGCATATTCGTTATCTACTGTAACTGAGGGGCAAGTGAGCCGGATTTGCGTCTTCTGTGCGGAAATGGGGTGGTATTGCTGTATGGGGAAAGCGACGCCCATGACGCAGGTGAAGTTGACGTTGGGATAGATGTAAAAGTTGTAGTAGTGGTCTATGCGACCATAGTGTTTAACTGCATGTTTCGTCCAGTAGTATGGCTGCTGGTCGATAAAGCATTCGCGGGTAAAGCTGAGTTGGTGCAATTCAACAGGTTCCGGACCATGAGAGATTTGTGCAAGTGCGGGTTGCTCCTGTTTTTCATTGTTGAACATATGACGAAAAGTTGGAATCGCAGGTAGCAGGCTTTTCGGGTGTATGAACGGGATGTGGTTGTAATCGATGACGTTCTCAAACATCAGTTTCCAGTTGAAGTCGAGGCGGCGATTGGAGTGAATGGCGTGCGGGCCGAAGAACATGCTGGCTTCGGCGACTTTTTCCTGAAACTCGGGGGTAAATTGGTCGTCGAAAGGAAGCGGGTTGTCGTCCAGGCAGACAAAAATCATGTTGCCCAGTTCATGGACGGCGAATTGCTTCATGCACATGCTCTGGCGCGTCTCGGCATCATAGTTGTACAGGTGTCTTTCGGTCGGGATGGTGCGCACGGTGCCGTCCGGGTTAAACGTCCAGCCGTGATAGACGCAGCGCATGGGGGTTTGGCCGAATTCTTCGGTTTGCACGGGCATCAGGCGGTGCGGGCAGAGGTTTTCAAAGGCGCGGATTTTGCCGGAGCAGTTTTGCAGCAATACCGGCACACCGCCGATTTCCCGCGTCATGAACGCATTGTGTGCCGCCAGCGCTGGTTTGATGCCGGCGAAAATCCACAGTTTTCGGAAAATGTTTTTTTGTTCCAGTGCGAAGATTTCTTCGGAAAGGTAGTGCTTTGGCGAGAGCGGTGATTTCATGGCGTTCTCCACGATGACAAAAAGGGAAAAGGTCTGGCTAGATAAACGGGCAGCCGAGGCTGCCCGTTTGGTTGTGCGCGCGAAGCGTTACATGCCTTGGTACAGCGGACCTTCGCCGCCTTGTGGGGCGGTCCACACGATGTTTTGTGTGGGGTCCTTGATGTCGCAGGTTTTGCAGTGCAGGCAGTTTTGCGCGTTGATTTGCAGGCGCGGCTCGGCACCTTCTTCGCGGACAATTTCGTAGACGCCCGCCGGGCAATAACGCTGCTCGGGGGAGTCGTATTGCTCAAGATTGACTTTGAGCGCGACGGAAGGATCCTTCAGCTTCAGGTGGCAGGGCTGGTTTTCCTCGTGGTTGGTGTTGGAGAGGAAGACCGAGGAGAGACGGTCAAAAGTCAGCACGCCATCGGGCTTGGGATAGTCGATGGGTTTGCACTGCGAGGCGGGCAACAGGGCTTCGTGGTCGGCAGTGTTGCGCCAGGTCCAGGGCAGGCGACCACTGAAGAGTTTTTGATCCATGCCAAAGAGCAGGCTGCCCAGAATCAGCCCTTTCTTGAGGTAGGGCTTGAAGTTGCGGGTTTTGTACAGTTCGTTGTACGCCCAGGAGCTGCGGAAGGATTCGGGGAAGGCGGTGAGTTCGTCGCGGCTGCGCCCTTCCGTGATGGCCTGGAAGGCGGCTTCGGCGGCGAGCATCCCGGACTTCATGCAGGTGTGGGTGCCTTTCAGGCGGGCGGCGTTGAGGAAGCCGGCATCATCACCAATCAGTGCGCCACCGGGGAAGATGGTTTTGGGCAGACTCTGGATGCTGCCTGCGGAGATGGCGCGCGCGCCGTAGGCGATGCGCTTGCCGCCTTCGAGGAAGCGGCGGATGTAGGGGTGGGTTTTGTAGCGCTGCAATTCCTCAAACGGGGAGATGTAGGGGTTTTGGTAGTTGAGACCGACGACAAAACCGACCGAGACGAGGTTTTCCTTGAAGTGATACATGGAGGAGCCGCCGTAGGTGTTGACATCCAGCGGCCAGCCGGCGGTGTGAATTGCCAGACCGGGTTTGTGCTCGGGGTGGCCTTCGGGGACTTCCCACAATTCCTTGACGCCGATGCCGTAGACTTGCGGGTCGCAATCGCGGCGCAGGTTGAAATGCTCCATGAGTTCGCGCCCGAGCTGGCCGCGACAGCCTTCGGCAAAGAAGGTGTATTTGGCGTGCAGCTCCATGCCGGGCTGGTGGTTGGGGCCGGGCGTGCCGTCGCGGTTCAGACCCATGTCGCCGGTGGCAACGCCTTTGACGGCGCCGTTTTCGTCATACAGAATTTCGGAACCGGCAAAGCCGGGGTAGATTTCCACGCCGATGGCTTCGGCTTGCTCGCCCAGCCATTTGGTGAAATGCCCCAGACGCACGACGTAGTTGCCGTGGTTGACGAAGCAGTTGGGCAGGGCGAAATTGGGGGTGGCAAACGCCTTGGTGGCGGAGAGGAAAACCACGCGGTCTTCCGTGACGGGGGCGCTGAGCGGACAGCCGCGCTCTTCAAAATCGGGCAGCAGCTCGCGCAGGGAAATGGGGTCGAGCACTGAGCCGGCGAGAATGTGTGCGCCGATCTCCGCGCCTTTTTCGATGACACAGACATTGAGTTCCGTGCCTTTTTCTTCGGCGCACTGTTTGAGACGAATCGCGGCGGCCAAACCCGCCGGACCGCCGCCTACGATCAGTACGTCAAATTCCATCGATTCGCGTTCCATGATGTGATCCCTCGTTTATATGTGGTTGCCAGGACGGAGTTTATCGGGGGGGTATGTTACAGTAAAATTCCAGCGCTGACGCGCTCTTCGCTCACGTGGAGACTGCGTTTTATCAAGGAAAAGCGCCGTAATGATGCGCTGGCGGGGGCGGCGCGCTGCGTTGTGCTTTGCCGTGCCCGGTTTTGTGTTTGCAAAAAGAGGTGTGTGGGCAGCCGCTGCCCGCTTGTGTGCAAGAGAGGAATAACACCATGACGAGTGCTTCGCACCGCTCGCAAGGCACCATGCCCCGCCTGCGCAGTTGGCGCGACCGCGCCCGTCAGGTGCTGCTGTTTGAACTCGGCGGGCTGGTGCTGATTTCGCCGGCGTTCGCCAGGGTGACGGCAACGCCGCTGGGCAAATCCGTGTGGCTGATGGCGCTGATGGCGCTGATTGCGGCGTGCTGGAATGCGCTCTATAACACCTGCTTTGATTGGGTGGAGGGGCGATTGACCGGGCGCACCGCCGACCGTCGCCCCGTTTTGCTGCGCGCGCTGCACGCTTGCGGTTTTGAGTTTGGACTGCTGTTGATGACGCTGCCGCTGCTGGTCTATTTCACCGGCATGGGCTGGTGGATGGCGTTGGCTGCCGATGTCGGGCTGTCCATCGCGTATGTGGTGTACGCTTTTTTCTTTAATCTGGGCTACGACCGCGTCTTTCCCATCGCGCCGCAAGAAGGGAATTGAACGCGCCGCCGCGCATCGTGCACCGCGCGGCGGCGTGCACCGCGCAGCGGCGTTCTGGCGTTATTGCGCGTTTATTGTGCAGCGTCGGCAGGGACGGTGAATTTGCCGCCGGCGCTGTTGGTCAGGTGCACGAGGACGCGGTGCAGCTCGGCTTCGGTGAGGTCGGCCAGACCGCCTTTGGCGGGCATGGCGTTCAGGCCATTGAGTGCGGATTGATACAGCGCGTCATAGCCTTTGGCCAGACGCGGTGCCCAGTCGGCAGCGTCGCCAAACTTCGGCGCGTTCAGCGTGCCGGTGTCATGGCAGGTGAAACAGATGGCTTTGTAGACTTCTTCGCCGCTGCGATTGCCCGGTTCGACCTTGGTGAGCACGATGCGAAACTGCGCTTGCGGCACGATGGCGTTGGCGGTTTCTTCTTCGCTGGCCGGTTTGCCGGCATTGCAGGCGGCCAGCACGAGGGCGGCGCAGGCGGCAAGGCCGGTGGCGAGCAGACGACGGGGACGGGCGGGGGTGTGCATGGGGATACCTCGGTAGAAGTGATGGGGAAAAGGGTTACAGGCGGCGGCGTTCGATTTGCACGCCGGCGCGCGCGACATCCGGAAATTTGTCGACCTTGGCAATGCGCACCTGCACCCAGTCCAGGTCAAAATGCGCCAGCAAGGTTTGCGCGATGGCTTCCGCCAGCGCTTCGAGCAGTTTCAGCCCGTGTGTAGCAAGCAGCTTCAGCACGTCTTCGCGCACGGCGGCGTAATTGACCGTGTCGCGCAGGCGGTCGCTGCGGCAGGCGGCAAGCTGGGCGCGCCCCAGCGCCAGGTCGATAGAGACCGGCTGCGGCAGGTGTTGTTCATCGTGGTCGACGCCTACGATGGTCTCGGCGCGAAAGCCTTCCAGAAACACGACATCCATCGCGGCAGGCTGCGAAGGGCAAGGGGAAAAAGAAGACATGGGAAAAGCGCGGGGCAATTCGGCAAGGGGGGAATGCTAACAGAGAAAAGAGCCGAAGGCCGCCTTGTGCGCCAGTGGTACACTTGCCCGCCTGTTGTGATGTCGCTGCTGCTGTCATGCCGCATTGTGCCGAAGCCGGGCAAAACGTTTCCCTGCATACTTTGAACACGCTGGCGCTGCCCGCGCGGGCGGCGCAGTTTGCGCGCCTGCGCACGCGCGATGCGCTGCCGCCATTGCTGCGCCGCTATGGCGCGCCGCGCCTGATTCTGGGCGGGGGCAGCAATATTTTGCTGGCAGGCGATGTGGACGGGCTGGTGCTGCGCGTGGAATTGTCCGGCGTGGAGCCGGTGGGCGAAGATGAAGACTGGCGCTATGTGGAAGCGGCGGCGGGTGAGGCGTGGGATGCTCTGGTGCGCAGCACGCTGGCGCAAGGCTGGGCGGGGCTGGAAAACCTCATCTGCATTCCGGGCACGGTGGGTGCGGCGCCGGTGCAAAACATCGGCGCTTACGGCGTGGAGGCAAGCGAGCGCATCGCCGCCGTGGAAGCCTTCGATTTGCACAGCGGCACGCTGCAATGGCTCGATGGCGCGCAATGCGGCTTTGCCTACCGCGACAGCCGCTTCAAGCAAGAGGCCGGGCGCTGGCTGATTTGCCGCGTGCGTTTGCGTTTGCCCAAACGCTGGCAGCCCGTGCTGCGCTACGCGGAACTGGCGCAGGCGTTTGCGGCGGGCAGCCCGCCGGATGCGCGCGCGGT
>JAFZMK010000275.1 GCA_017553285.1 Rhodocyclaceae bacterium | reverse complement strand
GCCGCCTTTGCGCACACGGGCGCGCGCAAGCATCTCGTCGGTCAATTCCGGCAGTTCTTCGTATTCCACTGCCGTGATGCGGTGCGCATCCACCCGCGTCAGGTCACTGCCCAAGGAGGAGGGGGAGGATTTTCTTTTGTTTGCGCTCATTGGCTTTCCTCATGCTGAAAACGTGGCGAACCGCGCCACGCGGCGTGTAACCCACCACCACCAGGCGTCCGGCAAGCAAGCCGAAGCTCAGGGATGCGCACTTTGCCGTAGTCTTTGCGCGTGTCTTCCTGATGATGAGTGAGATATTTGGTGGGGGTGGGTGAGATATTTGGGGATTTTGGGGGATGTTGGGGGATGGGGTTTTGTAATGGGGTTTCGGATGGTGTAACGGGTGTGGCGTGGAAAAAAAACGCCTTCGGCGGGTTTTCTCCGCGCGCAGGGGATGCTACGGCAGGGGCGGGAGAGGGTAACCCGGCGGCTGTTTTTCGCGCGGGGGAGCGGTTAGAGGATGCGGCGGGCGGTTTTAGGTGGTTCGGGCGGAGGCAACGAGCTGCCCGCCCGACCCGTTGGCTCCCACGATCCGTTATGTTTGCAAATTTTGTGTTCGACCCACCCAGAAAACACAGACATCTGTTGGTCTGGCACTGTGATGAATATAAACGAGTCCGGAAGCTCCCATGCCTTCAGAACCCGCTTGTCCTTGTTCCCACCTTTGATGACAAGCCTGCGCGCGTCATCAAAGTCGACAGGAACTTGTCTGCCCGCAGCGATCATGGCGTCCAGTTCTTCATCTTCCGGGATGCGGACGCCATTGTTGTCAATGCAGTAGCTCTTCGCGTCATCGTGAGACGATTTCCCCCAGTTATTGCTGGCGTGGAAAACATATTTTCCCGATGTCTCCCATACCCAGAACACGCGGAAATCCTCGCCGAGTTCGCGTCTGAGCATGGCTTTTGCTTCCTTGTAGGTCAGCATTACTTGGCCTCCCTTACTATCCGTCCCAGGTGGGTCATGTTGATAGGCTTGTCATCAACGCGGAAGACGGCAACGGAGTTGGGCTTAAACTTCGTTTTCCATCTTTGGTAGCCGACCACACCACTTTGCGGGTCAATATACACCACTTTCCCGTGTATGTTCTCCGCGATGAATGCGTGTCCGTTGTCGTTTTCGTCGTCATCCCAGTGCACAATAACGATTGACCGTGAACCGTCTCCATAACTGCTGATTTTTGCTTCCAACGAGGATAATGCGCTGTTCGTGTCAGCCTCTTTCACACCATAGAGCTTTCCGCCAAAAACTTCCGGCCATCGTTTCAGGATTTCATCCTCTTCGTCGATGTATGCAAGGGCTGTCACGTCATACCCGCGGCGGCGCAGCTCGTAGGCGATGACGCAACGCTGACAGTTGCGGGTATACGCATTTACCAGCCGCTCATACTCCTCTCGTGCCGCAGAGCACTCTTTGTCCTTCGCATCCCATGCCGCGCGCCCTTCTTTGGTTGCGCGTGATATGGCATCTCTTTCACGTATCAGAGACTTGTGTTTGTCACGCGCATCGGCAATTTGCGCGCGCCCTGGTGCGTTGACATCTTTTGCCGCTTCTTGCGCACTGGTGCGTTCGGTCTTCCGTGTAAGTGCTGGCAGGTCACCGTCGCGGGCTTCGATAGCTGACTGCTGCGACAAGATCGCAGCACGGGCAGGCGTTTCCTCGCCGATTTTTGATTTGCCGCGTGCAGCCTCTGCCGCCCGCGCGGCCTTTTCTTCCGCCAGCCGTTGCAGGGCGGCGGCGCGGCTGCCGGGGATGCCGGGGTTGTAGGCGAAGCCGGGGTCGAGGCTCTCCAGGTCGGCGTCGATGTCGTTGTCGAATTTGACCGTGCCGCCTGCGAATTGGCCGCCGTCGCGCTTCAACTGGTCGTATTCGGCTTGGGTGACGCCGAGCACGGCGCAGCGGCAGCGAAAACCGTTGGGCGGGAAGTGGGTTTGCCAGAAGGGGTGGTCGATGGGCAGGATGAGACCTTCCCAGGCGCGGTGCTCGGGGCGGACGCGGTGGTCGCGTTTGGTCAGATACATTAAATAGGGGTGGGTTTCGCGCCGTTCTTCGAGGCGTTGCCAGCGTCCGCCGTGGTAGGCGTTGGCGGTGTTGGTGTCGAAGATGAGTTGCAGTCTGGAAGGCGTGATGCCGCCCTTTTCGCCTTCTTCGCGCCAGTATCCGGCGCGAATCAATCGCTGGCGCGCCCCCGCATACCATTCCTGCCGCGACAGTCTGCCCGCGATGACCTCTTCGATGCCCTCGCGCAGGGCGGCGACAATATCCTCACACAACAGCCCGGCGACCTGAAAGGCGCGCTCGCAGGAGTGGGCGGGCGGGTAGCCG
>JAFZMK010000039.1 GCA_017553285.1 Rhodocyclaceae bacterium | reverse complement strand
TCGATGCTGCCGACCATGTAGAACGCCTGTTCGGGCAGTTCGTCGCATTCGCCGTTGACAATCATCTTGAAGCCCGCCACCGTTTCTTTCAGCGGCACGTACTTGCCGGGCGAGCCAGTGAAGACTTCCGCCACGTGGAACGGCTGCGACAGGAAACGCTGGATTTTCCGCGCGCGGGCAACGGCGAGTTTGTCTTCGGGAGACAGTTCGTCCATACCCAGAATCGCGATAATGTCGCGCAGTTCCTTGTATTTTTGCAGCGTTTGCTGCACGGCACGCGCCACGGTGTAGTGATCTTCGCCCACCACCAGCGGGTCGAGCTGGCGGCTGGTGGAATCCAGCGGATCCACCGCCGGGTAAATCCCCAGCGCAGCAATGTCACGCGAGAGCACCACGGTGGAATCCAGGTGCAGGAAGGTGGTGGCAGGAGACGGGTCAGTCAGGTCATCGGCGGGCACATACACGGCCTGAATCGAGGTGATGGAGCCGGTTTTCGTGGAAGTAATCCGCTCTTGCAGTTTGCCCATTTCTTCGGCCAGCGTCGGCTGATAGCCCACCGCAGAAGGCATCCGACCCAGCAGGGCAGACACTTCGGTACCGGCCAGCGTGTAGCGATAGATGTTATCGACGAAGAAGAGGATGTCGCGGCCTTCGTCGCGGAAACGCTCCGCCATGGTCAGGCCGGTGAGCGCCACGCGCAGACGGCTGCCCGGCGGTTCATTCATCTGGCCGAAGCACATCGCCACCTTGTCCAGCACGTTGGACTCTTTCATCTCGTGATAGAAGTCGTTGCCTTCGCGGGTCCGCTCGCCCACGCCGGCAAACACGGACAAGCCCGAGTGCTGTTTGGCGATGTTGTTGATGAGTTCCATCATGTTGACGGTCTTGCCCACACCGGCACCGCCGAACAGACCCACTTTACCGCCCTTGGCGAACGGGCAAATCAGGTCAATCACCTTGATGCCGGTTTCCAGCAGTTCTACCGACGGGGACAGTTCGTCGAACTTCGGCGCTTTCTGGTGAATGGCGCGGCGCTCGTCGGTCTGGATTTCGCCCATGTCGTCAATCGGGCGACCCAGCACGTCCATGATGCGCCCCAGTGTGCCGTGACCCACCGGCACCGAAATCGGCCCGGCGGTGTCGCTGACCTGCATACCACGGCGCAGACCGTCGGTGGAGCCGAGCGCAATGGTGCGCACCACGCCATCGCCCAGTTGCTGCTGCACTTCAAAGGTCAGCCCGTCTTCGGCAAACGACTCGCCGGATTTTTCCAGCTTGAGCGCGTTATAGACCTTGGGCATCTGCTCGCGAGGAAACTTGATATCCACCACGGCGCCAATGCATTGCACGATAGTCCCTGTACTCATTGCTTTTCCTCAATGTCAAACTGTGTTCGTTAAACCGCTGCCGCGCCACTGACGATTTCGGTAAGTTCCGTAGTAATCGCCGCCTGGCGGGTTTTGTTGTAGACCAGTTGCAGGTCGTCGATGACGTGCTTGGCGTTGTCCGAAGCCGCTTTCATGGCCACCATCCGGGCGCTTTGCTCGGAGGCCATGTTTTCGGCAACCGCCTGATAAATCAGCGCCTCGACATAGCGCACCAGCAACTCATCAATCACCACGCGGGGATCCGGCTCGTAGAGGTAATCCCAGGAAGTATCCGGCGTGCCGAGTTTCTGACCGCACAACGGCAGCAGTTGCTCCAGCACCGGCTCTTGCTTCATGGTGTTGATGAAACGGGTGTAGCCAAGATGCACCTCATCCAGCTCGCCATTCTGGTACGCATCCAGCAGCACCTTGACCGCGCCGATAAGCCGATCCAGGCGCGGCGTATCACCCAGATGCACGACCTGCGAGACCACGTTGCCGCCAATGCGCTGAATGAACCCCAGCCCCTTGTTGCCGATGCAGCACATGCGCAGGTCGGTCACGCCCGAATCCTGCCATTGCTTCATGGCTTGCAGGGTAACGCGCTGGATGTTGGTATTCAGACCGCCGCACAAGCCTTTGTCCGTCGTCACCAGAATGACGCCGACGCGCGTCGGCTTCTCTACCTGCTTGTGCAGGAAGGGGTGACGATAGTCGGTGACATTTGCTTGCGACAGGTTGGCGGCGAGCTGGCGGATTTTCTCGGCATACGGACGAGCAAGACGCATACGGTCTTGCGCCTTGCGCATCTTGGAGGCCGAGACCATTTCCATGGCCTTCGTGATCTTGCGCGTATTTTGTACGCTGCTGATCTTGTTGCGAATCTCCTTGCCGCTTGCCATGTTCGCGTTCTCCGTCCGTCAAGCCCAGGTTTGCTTGAACGCCTCGATGGCGGCTACCAGCGCTTTTTCGTTGTCCTCACTCATTTCGCGCGAAGAGAACATCTCGTTGATCAACGCTTCGTTGTTCGAGCGCACGTACTGAATCAGGCTGTTTTCAAATTCGAGCAGGCGACCCACTTCCACATCGTCGCAATAGCCTTTGTTGACCGCGTACAGCGTAATGGCCATCTCGGCAATCGACATCGGCGAATACTGCGGCTGCTTCATCAGCTCGGTGACGCGGCGACCACGCTCCAACTGGTCGCGGGTAGCCGCATCCAGATCCGAGGCAAACTGCGCAAACGCAGCCAGTTCGCGGTACTGCGCCAAGTCGGTACGCACCCCGCCGGAGAGTTTCTTGATGAGTTTGGTTTGCGCCGCACCGCCCACACGCGACACCGAAATCCCCGCGTTGATGGCAGGACGGATGCCGGCGTTGAACAAGTCGGTTTCCAGGAAGATTTGCCCGTCGGTAATCGAAATCACGTTCGTCGGCACGAAGGCGGAAACGTCGCCGGCCTGGGTTTCAATCACCGGCAGCGCGGTCAGCGAACCGGTCGTACCCTTGACTTCGCCGTTGGTGAAACGTTCCACATAGGTGGCGTTGACGCGGGCGGCACGTTCCAGCAGGCGCGAGTGCAGATAGAACACATCGCCCGGATACGCTTCGCGACCCGGCGGACGGCGCAGCAGCAGGGAAATCTGGCGATACGCCCACGCCTGTTTGGTCAGGTCGTCATAGACAATCAGCGCATCCATGCCACGGTCGCGGAAGTATTCGCCCATCGTGCAGCCCGAATACGCCGCCAGATACTGCATCGCTGCCGATTCGGACGCGGGCGCGGCGACCACGATGGTGTATTCCATCGCGCCGTGCTCTTCGAGCTTGCGCACGACGTTGTTGATCGTCGAGGCTTTCTGCCCGATGGCGACATAGACGCAGAACATGTTCTGGCCTTTCTGGTTGATGATGGTGTCGACCGCCACCGCCGTTTTGCCGGTTTGACGGTCGCCGATAATCAGTTCGCGCTGACCGCGACCAATCGGCACCATGGAGTCGACCGATTTCAGACCGGTTTGCACCGGCGAGGACACCGACTGGCGGGCAATCACGCCCGGTGCCACTTTTTCGATTTTGTCGGTCAGCTTGGCATTGATCGGCCCTTTGCCGTCAATCGGCTGCCCCAGCGCATTGACCACGCGCCCGAGCAGTTCTTTGCCCACCGGCACTTCGAGGATGCGCCCCGTGGTCTTCACGGTGTCGCCCTCGGTAATCTGTTCGTAATCACCCAGCACCACCGCGCCGACGGAATCGCGTTCCAGGTTCAGCGCAAGGCCATAGACCTGACCGGGAAATTCAATCATCTCGCCCTGCATGACATCGGCCAGACCGTGAATGCGGACGATACCGTCGGTTACCGAAACAATCGTGCCTTCGTTGCGCGATTCCGCCGTCAGTTGCAGATCCTGAATCCGGCTCTTGATCAGATCACTGATTTCAGAGGGGTTTAATTGCATTTGCAGTTACTCCTACTAGTTCTTGAGCGAGGCAGCCATTGCGGCCAGTTTGCCGCGCACGGAGGCATCAATCACTTCATCATTGACCGCGATGCGCACGCCGCCGATCAGATCGGGGTCGATTCGCACGGCAGTCTGGATGCGGGAATGGAAGCGCTGGGACAAGTCATCGCGAATCTGCGCAAGCGTGGCGTCATCGAGCGGAAAAGCCGAAGCCACATCCGCCACCAGCACGCCTTCTTCCTTGTCTTTCAGGGCAAGGAACAATTCGCGGATTTCCGGCAGCAGGGCGAGGCGGTCGTTTTCGGCCAGCAGGCGCACGAAATTGCCCTGCTCTTCCGTAACGCCCTTGCCCGCCACTTCAATGACAAAGCGCGCAAGGCGATCGCGGGCAAGCGCCGGATCGTGGATGCCGCTCACCACCCGCTCATCGGTGACGATGACGGCCAGGCGCTCGAGCACGTCCGCCCATGCGCCCAGCGAGCCACCCGCGCGGGCAAGCTCAAAGGCAGCATCGGCATAGGGACGGGCGACGGTGAGGTTTTCAGCCATGGCTTCACAGTTCCTGTTTCAGATTCGCCAGCAGTTCTTTGTGGTTGTCGGCGTTGATTTCCCGACGCAGGATTTTCTCTGCGCCGACCACCGCCAGCACCGCCACCTGTTCGCGCAGGCTGTCCTTGGCGTGTTGCATGGCCACGCCAGCTTCTTTTTCTGCCGCTTCGCGGGCAGCGGCCACGATGCGGGCGGCTTCGGCGCGCGCCTCATCGATCAGCCCGGTCGCCTGGCGTTCCGCAGCCGAGCGCATGTCGCCCGCAGATTCGCGCGCCTGACGCAGTTCGTCCATCGCGCGTTTTTCGGCCAGAGACAGATCCGCTTTCGCCTTGTCGGCGGCAGCCAGCCCTTCCTGAATTTTCTGGGCGCGTTCGTCCAGTGCGCGGGTAATCGGCGGCCACACAAACTTCATGGTGAACCACGCGAGCACCGCGAACACGGCGATCTGCCCAACCAAGGTTGCGTTCAGATTCACAGTATCACCCCCTGTCGGTCACGGTTGCGCTACCGAGGGGCGGCTTACTGCACAAGCTGGAACGGGTTGGCGGTAGCAAACCACAGCGCGATACCGGTACCGATAATGAACGCAGCGTCAATCAGACCGGCGAGCAGGAACATCCGCGTTTGCAACTGACCCATCAGTTCAGGCTGGCGGGCAGAGGCTTCCAGAAACTTGGAACCCATGATGCCGATACCGATACAAGCGCCGATGGCACCCAGACCAATAATCAGACCAGCGGCCAGAGCAACAAAACCAAGAACGTGTTCCATGATGACTCCTTGAGAGGTTGGGTTAAAAGTAAAACAAGCGAAAAATCAGTGACTATCATGCGCCTGACCGATATAGACCAGTGTCAGCATCATGAAGATGAAAGCCTGCAAGGTGATGATCAGAATGTGGAAAATCGCCCACACAGAGCCGGCAATCACATGCCCGACAAAGCCCAGCATGGTGGCCGTGCCGCCGAGCATGGCAATCAGGATGAAGATGAGTTCGCCGGCGTACATGTTGCCGAAAAGACGCATCCCGAGAGAGACCGTTTTCGCCAGAAACTCCACCATCTGCATGGCGAAATTCACCGGCCACAGCAGCGGATGGCTGCCAAACGGCGCATTGAACAGTTCGTGCATCCAGCCTTGCACGCCCTTGATTTTGACGTTGTAGAACAAGCACAGCAGCAGCACGGCAATGGCCATGCCCAGCGTGATGTTCAGGTCTGCCGTGGGCACCACGCGCTGATAGGCGTGATGCGGGTCACCGCCGAGGGCAGAATAGATGTTTGTCCAGATGGCGGGCAGCAAGTCCACCGGCAACAAATCCATCGCGTTCATGAAGAAAATCCACACGAACACGGTCAGCGCCAGCGGCGCCACGAGGCGGCGGGATTCTTCGTTATGCACGATGCCCTTGGCTTGATCGGCGACCATTTCGACGAGCATTTCCACCGCGCACTGAAACCGCCCCGGCACGCCGGAAGTCGCTTTGCTTGCCGCGCGCCACAGCAGGAAGACCGCCAGCGCCCCCAGCACAATCGACCAGAACATCGAATCGAGATTGATGATGTTCCAGTCCACCACAACCTGCTGGCGCTCGCCACTGGTATTGAGGTGCGTCAAGTGGTGAACGACATACTCGGAGGCGGTTTGCGTGTGTTCCGTAGCCATGGCCTATCAGGTTCTCGTCAAAAGTCCTAAAAAATTTGCCTGCAAGGCAAACAACAAACCGGTCAGCGCGCCACCTGCATGGGGCGAGGGCAACAGACGCCAGAACAGCACCAGCAAGGCCGTCACCACCATCAGCTTGAGCAGTTCGCCCATCACGAACACCGCCACCGAAGGATGCGCCATCTGGCGCAACGTCCATGCAAAGAGACCATTCGGCAACACGCACGCCAGACCGGCCAAACCGGCTGACAGCGCCGCCGCGCCCCCTGCCACCGCACCGGCCAGCAATACCGCAATCACCGTAGCCACACACTGCAACAAAACCGGCTTGAGCATGACAGGCAACTGCGCACGCCGTGCGCTGACGACAAGACAGCCGGGATGCTATTGGCTATGAGCGGCAAAGTCAAACGATTGGCGGCACTTTCACGCATATTCTTACAAATTCTTTTCACAATGTAACAAGCGCGTTTCATCCCTTCCCGCCTGCGCTGCGCTGCAACAAAAACAATGCGCCGCCAGAAAACTCCGGCGGCGCATTGTATACATTATGTTTTCCGCAAACTTCCGCGCTTCACGCCAGCGCCGTGCGCATCTTTTGCAGCGCCTTTTGTTCAATCTGGCGGATGCGCTCGGCAGAAACGCCGTATTCGGCGGCCAGCTCCTGCAAGGTCGCCGGTGCGCTGTCTTCCTCGTGCAACCAGCGGCGACGCACAATCTCGCGGCTGCGCGCATCCAGCGCCGCCAGCGCCGTGCGCAAGCCGTGC
Organism: Rhodocyclaceae bacterium; assembly: GCA_017553285.1. Lineage (GTDB taxonomy): Bacteria > Pseudomonadota > Gammaproteobacteria > Burkholderiales > Rhodocyclaceae > JAFZMK01. The sequence continues at coordinate 6,951 of JAFZMK010000039.1, read as the reverse complement.
TGCTGCAAATGCGCGCGTTCGCGCTGTTCCAGCGCCTGTGCCGGGTCGGCATCGGCATCAGCCAGCCAGGCAATCGGCGCGGTATGGGCAGAATCTTCGTCCTCCGCATCGCCTTCCAGCGCCAGATCGCGCCCGGAGAGGCGGGTTTCCATTTCCACCACTTCTTCGGGTTTGACGCCCAGCGTGCGCGCCACTTCCTGCACCGCCTCGGGCGAGAGCGTAGCGGCATCTTTTTTCAGCCCGCGCAGCTTGAAGAACAGCGTGCGCTGCGCCTTGGTGGTGGCGATTTTCACCAGCCGCCAGTTTTTCAGGATGAACTCGTGAATTTCGGCCTTGATCCAATGCACCGCGAACGACACCAGCCGCACGCCGCGCGCCGGGTCAAAGCGTTTCACCGCCTTCATCAGCCCGATGTTGCCTTCCTGAATCAGGTCTGCGTGCGGCAGGCCGTAGCCCAGATAACCACGGGCGATGGCCACCACCACGCGCAGGTGCGACATCACCAGTGTGCGCGCAGCCTCGACATCGTCTTCTTCGCGCAAGCGGCGCGCCAGCGCCTGCTCTTCATCCGCAGAAAGCATCGGGATGCGCGCCACCGCGCGGATATATTGATCAAGGCTACCTGCCGCGCCCGCAGCGGGCAGCATCGGCAGGGAAGGAACCAGAGCGTGAGACATGTTTGTACAACCTCCTTGTGTCATCCTTTCTGCGAATGACCGAGTAATTCTATCAACTTTTAGCACTCGCCACAAGAGAGTGCTAACACGGACGTGTGCAGTATTTCCTTGCGCTGGTTTTTCCGCCCGTCTGTGTCATCGTCGCCCCTTGTTGTTCGTCCGCAACACAAAACGCACGCGCCTGCGCCGCACAGCAATTTTCAGTTGCGTGACAAGGTGCGCGTTTTGCACAATGCGGGCAACTTCTCAATTGAGAGGTAAGTCGGATCGGCGAACCGCCGGTTTCACTTCAAACTAGAGGAGAATTTTTCATGCAGAAGAAACTTATCGCCCTGGCTGTCGCCGGCCTCGTGTCCGTCCCGGCCTTTGCTCAATCCAACGTCACCATCTATGGCCGCATGGACGCTGGCCTGTTCAACCAGGATGACGACGCTGGTCACGCTGTCACCCGTGTCGATTCCAGCGGCTGGACCACTTCCCGCCTCGGCTTCAAAGGCGCGGAAAGCCTCGGCAACGGCCTGCAAGCCCTGTTCCAGGTCGAAACCCAACTGGTCAATGACGACGAAACTGGTCTGACCGGCCCTGGTCGTGACGCCTTCGTCGGTCTGGGTGGCGGCTTCGGCGCCGTCCTGCTGGGTCGTCTTTCCAGCCCGGTCAATAGCTGGCTGGCTGACTTCGACCACGCCGAAGGCTCTCCCAAGTTCAAAGTGACCAACGTCACCGGCAGCAACATCTTTGAAACCCGCGCCAACAACACCATCGCCTATGCCACCCCGAACATGGGCGGCTTCCAGGCCATCGCTTACTACAGCTTCAACCTGGCTGCTCCGGAAGTGTGGCCGTCTGCTGACGAAATCCGCGTTGGCGGTATCGGCATGCGTTACACCGCTGGTGGCTTCGATGTCTTCTACTCCTACAACAACGCTGCCAAGGCTCTGGAAGTGGATAACCACTCCCTCGGCCTGAGCTATGACTTCGGTGTTGCCAAAGTCATGGGTACCTACATGCTCACCGACTACGACACCAATGCTGACTCCAAGCAGTACTCCCTGGGCGTGCAAGTGCCCGTCGGTGCTGGCGTGATCAGCGCTGGTTTCGGTCACGAGCAAAACATCGGTGGCGCGCGTGACGTTGATCAGGACACTTGGTCCATCGCCTACAAGCACAACCTGTCCAAGCGCACCTATCTGTACGCTGGCTATCAGCGTCAAGATCTGGACTTCAAACACCCCGTCGGCGAGAGCAGCACTGCTCGCGACACCTACGGTGTTGGCGTTGCGCACCACTTCTGATTTTTCTCGCGAAGAATCACACAACGGGCGACCAAACGGTCGCCCGTTTTTTTATTGCCCCCGCCCCGCCCCCCGCAGGGCGCGTCATTGCGCCCAAAACGGTTGTAAATGCGCAGACGTATATGACAAGGCGCAACGAATGTGCCGCAACCGGTAGGGAGCAAAGGTTGGCGTAACATCGTTTCCCCACGTCGCTGCCCTACAGGCAGCTTCCGACTGCGTAAAACAAAGCGATGCTTGGTTTTTCTCCGTCCCGCCGGGGCCGGAAGCCGCTTCGCTTTGCGGTGGAAACAGGCTACCGCCAGTAGGCTTGCCCACCCCGCCGCACAAAGCGCCCGAAAGGGGCGCTTTTTTATGGCACGTGGACGAGGGCGCGAAAGGTACAGCGGCGGCGAAAAAACCGGAGGCGGTGGCGGATGCGACGCGGGCGCGATGAATCGCGCCCCTACCGCATGATACGAAATCGTAGGTGCGCGTCATTGCGACATAATGGGTTATGTACAGGGGTGGGGTAGAAAACGGGGCACGGCGAATGCGCCGCATTCGTTGCGCCCTGTTTTGCTCCCTGCCTGTCGGGCGCGCTGGTGGGGTTGCGTACAACCGTCAGCTCACGCCCGGGCCGCGCAGTTCGCTGCGTCCGGCGCGCAGCGGGTGCACTTCGATGCGCGTGGCGATGGACGCTTGCAAGGCGGGGACGTGCGAAATCACGCCGATGAGGCGGTTTTCTTGCCGCAGCGCGGCGAGTGCGGCAAGCGCGGTTTGCAGGGCGTCTTCATCCAGTGCGCCAAAGCCTTCGTCCAGAAACAGCGAGTCGATGCGCACGTTTTGGCTGGAAATCTGCGCCAGCCCAAGCGCCAGCGCCAGACTGACGAGAAAACTTTCGCCGCCGGAAAGATTTTTCACCGGACGCACTTCGCCGCCCTGGTCGTTGTCGATTACGTCCAGTTCCAGCGGCGCGCGGGCGCTGTGTTGCAGCAAATAGCGGTCGGTGAGCCGCACAAGCTGGCGGTTGGCGTGGTGAATCAGGCGCTCGAAGGTCAGCCCCTGGGCGAAGTTGCGGTATTTCTTGCCGTCTGACGAACCAATCAACTGGTGCAGACGCTCGCGGCGGTGGCGTTCGCGCAAGGCGGCGTCCAGCGCGGCGCGCGCAGCATCAAACTGCGTTTGCAGGCGTTCTTGCTCGCGCAACTGCTGGCGCAGCGCGCCGGTGCTTTCATTGCATTGGCGTAGCGTCTGGGCAAGCTGCGCCAGTTCGTCTTCGCGCGCGGCAAGTTGCGCGCGGCGTTCTTCTGGCGACAGCGCGCGCAGGGCGGGGTCGATGGCGTTCTGCCGCTGCTGTATTTGCTGCTGACGTTCCGACAGGCGCAGACGCGCTTGCGTCAGCGCGGCGCTTTGCTGGCGCAGGGCGTCGTGTTCGGCGGCGGGCAGCAGGGCGGCGCGGAAATCGGCTTCATCGGCAAACCCGTGTTCGTCCAGCGCGGCGGCCAGCGCCGTTTGCTGCGCGGCGATTTCTTCGCGGTGGCGGGCGGCTTCTTGCTGCAAGGCAGACAGACGCTCGCACAGGCGGTGGACGCCAAGCTGCGCGTCCGCCAGCGTGGCGGCATCATCCTGCGGCGTGACATCTGGCTGCGGCGGCAAATCGGCGGGCAGTTGCGCGGCAGTGCGGGTGAGAAAGACGGCGGCATCCGCACAGGCGGCGGTGTGTTCGGCCAACTGACGGGCGGCCTGTTGTTCGTTCAGCGCCGCTTGCTGTTGCGCGGCTTGCGCGGTTTCCTGCGCGGCGTGCAGACGGTCAAGCTGCTGGCGGTGGGCTTCGACTTCGCGCAGTACGCGGGCGCACGAATCGCTTTGCGCCTGCCATTTCGCGCGCGCTTCACGCAGCGCCCCGGCAGCGTTTTCGGCGTCTATCGACAAGCCTAGCGGCGGGCACAGTTGCGCCAGCCGTTCGCGCAGTGCGGCGGCTTCGCGTTGCAGGCGTTCGCCTTCGTGTGCCAGATGCGTGCATTCCTGACGCAATGCGGCGGCGCGCTCGCCCAATTGGGTCTGCTCGCGCTGGGCGGCTTTCAGCTCGGCTTGCGCGGCGCGGATGGCGTCGTCTTGCGGCGGCGGCGGCGCGTGGGTGACAAAGGGATGCTCGCGCGCGCCGCACAGCGGGCAGGGTTCGCCGTCGGCAAGCTGCGCGCGCTGTTCTTCCAGAGAGGCGATGCGCTGGCGCGCGGCGTACTCGGCGCGGCGGGCTTCCAGCGTCGCTTCCCGCGCGGCGACGAGCTTTTCTTGCGCGGCAATTTGCGCCGCCAGCGGCGCGCGTTCCTCGGCGCGCTGCTGTGCCGTTTGCTGGCAGTGTGTGTGCGCCTCATTCAGTGCGTGCAACTGTTCGCGCGCGGCTTCGACCTGTTCCAGCCGCGCGAGCTGTTGCTGCGCGTGTTCGCGCGCCTGTTGCCAGTGGGCAAGCGGCTGCCCTTGTAGCAGCGCTTCATCCGCCGCTTTGGCTTGTTGCACCTGTGCCTGCGCCTGCTGGACGGCGTCTACCTGTGTTTGTAGCGCGGCGCGCGCCTGCGCGTGCGCGGCATCAAACTGCGGGCGTTGCTGCTGCAAGGCTTCATTCAGGCGCTGGCAGGCTGCCCAAACGCGCGCCAGTTCCGCCAGCCGCTGCGCTCGTTCGTTTTCCAACTGGGCGGCGCTTTGCCGCAACGCATCCAGCCGCGCGTGCGTCGCGGCCAGCGGCAGGGCACGTTCGGCGCGTTGCAAGATGGCTTGTTGCGGCGCAAAGGCGCGTTCGGCACCCTCCAGTTGCTGCGTCTCTGCCGCCAGACGGCTGGCTTCCTCGTGCAACTGCGCAAGCTGGCGCAGCGCGTCGCGACGGGCGGTTGTTTGCTGCTGCGCCTCGGCAAGCTGCGCAGCTTGCGTTTGTTGTGCCGCCAGTTGCGCGCGCACGGCGGCGAGTTCTTCGGCGGTCAGCAGCCGCAAGGTGTCCATCTGCGCTTGCAGGGTTTCCACCTGCTGGCGCGCTGTGCGCAGGCGCTCGTGGGCGGCTTTGGAAATCTCGCTGTAAATTTCCGTGCCGGTAATTTGTTCCAGAATCGGGCTGCGCTCATCCGCCCCTGCCTGCAAGAAGGCGGCAAAACCGCCCTGGGCAAGCAGCATGGAGCGGGTGAAGCGCTCAAAATCCAGCCCGGTGACGGCTTCGATGCGCGCCTGCACGTCTTTTTGCCGGGTTTCCAGCACTTGACCGCTGTCGGCATCGGCGATTTCATGGCGCGGCGTTTGCAGCGCGCCGTGCGGCTGTTTGCGCGCGCGCTGCTGGCTCCAATGGCAGCGCCAGCGGCCATGTTGGGTTTCAAAGGTGACTTCGGCAAAACATTCGCCGGTTTGCCGCGAGAGGATTTCGTTGGCGTTTTTGCTGATTTTGCCCAGCCGGGGCGTGCAGCCGTAAAGCGCCAGACAAATGGCGTCGAGCACGGTGGATTTGCCCGCGCCGGTCGGCCCGGTGAGGGCAAACAGCCCGTCTTGCGCGAAGGCCGGGTGCGTGAAGTCAATGTTCCACGTCCCGGCCAGCGAATTGAGGTTTTGAAAGCGGATGTTCAGGATGCGCATGGCATGTCCATTCCGGCGGTGCGCAGTTCATCGAGCAATTCCCGATAGCTGCGCCAGAGTGTTTCGCGTTCGTCGTCGGCGATGGCGTGGGTAGCCAGCAGACGTTCAAAGACGTTTTCGGGCGTGAGCGATTCCAGCGCCTCGCCTTCTGCCTCGGGTGCCAGCGCCCGTTCCGCCAGCCCTTGATGGTGCAGACGCAAAATGTCCAGCGCGCTACCGGCGGTTTGTTCGTGCAACCAGTGCTGCATTTCGGCGGGCGCGAGCGTGCCGGTGTAGCGAATTTCCAGCCACACAGGCGCATCCCGCGCGGCAAGCCGCGCCAGTTCCGGCGCCAGCGCCGCTTCATCGCCTTGCAGACGCGCCATGGGCTGAAAACAGGGCACGGGCAGGGTTTGTACGTCGGGCGTGCGGCCTTGCCAGCGCACCAGGCACACACTTTTTTCCTGCCCCGCCTCGCCAAAACCCATCACCTGCGGCGCGCCGCTGTACCGGATATGCGCCTTGCCCGCCACGCACTGCGCGCGGTGCAAATGCCCCAGCGCCACGTAGTCGAAGGCGTCCGCAAAGGTATCCGCGCCCACCTGCGCCAGCGAGCCGACATACAAACTGCGCACGCCATCGCCTTCTACCGTGCTGGCACCGGCGGCAAACAGATGCCCCATCGCCACGATGGGCAGCTCGTCGCCTGCCGCGCCTAGCGCCGCGCGCTGCGCCTGTGCGGCGTGCGCCACGGCGGCGTAATGCGCGTGAATGCCTTCGGCCAGACGGCGTTCCTTGTCGGCAGTGCTCTCGTCGGGCTGGGCGCGGCGCAGGTCGCGCTCGTGCAGATAGGGCACGGCGCAGACAATCAGTTCCGGCGTGCCGTCGGGCGCGCGCAGGGTGAGCACCTCCTGTTCGGGCGTCTCTTTTGCTGCGCCGACAACATGCACATTCAGCGCCGCCAGCACATGCTGCGGCGCGTCCAGAAACGCGGGCGAATCGTGGTTGCCGGCGGTAATCACCACGTGGCGACAGCGCCCCTGCGCCGCCAGCCGGGCAAGAAAGCGGTAATACAACGCCTGCACGCGCGGCGTGGGCGTTTGCGTGTCAAACACATCGCCCGCCACCAGCAGCACATCGACTTCCTGCGCCGCCAGTGTGTCCAGCAGCCAGTCCAGAAAGGCGGCAAACATCGCCTCTGGACGGCGGCCATGAAAGGCGCGCCCCAGATGCCAGTCGGACGTGTGCAACAAGGTGAGGGCAGCAGGCGGCATATAGTCGAAGTTCGCAAGCGGCAAAACGCATCAGCGCGGATTATTTGTCATAGAATGCTGCACTGCAACCTTCGACGGGGTCGGGGGATGCGCCCGAAGCACTCGTACCCCGGAAGGCAATAGAAGAATGACACT
>JAFZMK010000274.1 GCA_017553285.1 Rhodocyclaceae bacterium | reverse complement strand
GCCGCGCGGGCAGTTCCGCCAGCGGCAAGCAGGTGTGCCCCTCGCCTTCGACGTGTGACACCAGCGCTGCCGCCACCGCCAGCGCAGCGGGGGCGGCGGGTTCGCGCTGCCAAAGAAACGCCGCCAGCGCGTAATCAAGACGGCGCAGCGCGCCTTGTTCGCCCAGTTGCGCGAGGATCTCCAGCAGCGGCTGAGGGTGCGTGTGTGTCATGCCAGCACCTCCAGTTCGTCCAGCAGGGCGAGCAAATTTTCGTCCGCACCCAGCGCGCACAACCCGCGCGTGGCGCCGTCAATGCCGCGCACAAACAGGTACAGCGCGCCGCCAAGCTGCTGCGCGGGTTGATACGCCTCGCCCAGCCGCGCGCGCAGCAGGCGGTGGGTCGCCAGCAGGTAGAGCGCGGCTTGCACGTCGTAGCGGTGGGCGAGCATGGCGTCCGCCAGCGCCGCTTCGGTATACGCCGCGCCGTCTTCGCCCAGATGGTTGGTTTTGTAGTCGAGCACCCAATAGCGCCCGTCGTGTTCCAGCACCAAATCGGCAAAGCCCATCAGCATTCCGTGCAGTTGCCGCCGCGCCAGCGCCGGGCGCGGCTGGCCGGGGAACAGATAGCGCTGGCAAATCGCGTCGACGGTTTCGGCAGCAAAGGCGCGGGCAGGCAGCCAGAATTCCATTTCCGGCAAACACTGGCGCAGGCTGCCCAGCGTTGCCCCGCCCAGCGCGGCCAGCGGGGTTTCCTGCACGATGGCGTGCAGCCAGGCGACGAGTTCGTCGGCGTGCTCACCGTAGCCAGCGCGCGTAATGCGGCGGCGCAGCTCATGGGGCGCGTGGGCAAAGCCTTCCTGCGCCAGCCATTCGAGCTGTTCGTGCACCAGATTGCCCAGCGCTGCACCGCGCGGCAGATGGTGCCAGTGCGCGCCGCCGCCAAAGGCTTGCTGCGGGGCAGGCGGTTCATCGGCGGCACGGCGCGGCGCAAGCAGCTGCGGCGCGTCGTGCAAGTCGCGCGTCAGCGCCGAAAAACTGCCGATTTGCCAGTTGCGTTCAAATTCGGCGCGGTATTCGGGCGCATTGCGCAGCGGTGCTTCGGCTTGCGGCGCGTGCGCGCGGGTTAGTGCCGGTGCATTGTCTGCCAAGAGGGGCAGCAGATGGATGCCGTGCGCGTCATCCGCAAGCTGCGCGATGCCCGCCTGCCAGTCTTCGCCGCCAAGCAGATAGCCGGGCGCGGTGTCGTCCATGTTGGCGTCTGACCTGTTGTACTTCAACGGCGCAAAGCCCAGCCACACGGCGTGGCGGGCGCGGGTCAGCGCGACGTAAAACAGCCGCAGCCCTTCGCGCCGTTCATCCAGCGCGATGCGCTGTGCTTCGTCTTCTTCCGGATTCAGCCGCACGGTGCGCTGGCCGTGTTCGTCGTGCGCGACCAGCACGGGCGCTTCGCCGCGTCTGCCGTGGTGGGGCAAATGGGCGGCAAACGGAAGACAGACCACGGGATATTCCAGCCCCTTGCTTTTGTGGATGGTGACGATGCGAATCAGCCCGGCATCGCTTTCCAGCCGGATGGTTTGCGCTTCACGCTCGCCTTGCGGCGCGTGGCACTGCGCGGCAAGCCAGGCAATCAGCGCCTCTTCGCCATCGACTTCGGCGGCGGCTTCTTGCAGCAATTCGGAAAGGTGCAGGAAATTGGTCAGACGGCGCTCGCCGCCGCCTTCGGGTGCGGCCAGCCAGCGGGCGGGCAGCGCGAAGCGGTGCAATGTCTGGCGCAGCATGGCAAGCACGCCCTGCCGTTGCCAGACGCTGCGCAGCGCTTGCAGCGCCTCGCTGTGCTGCGTGAAGCTGTCGTCGTCATCGGCCAGTTGCGCCTGTTCGGCAAGCGTGCGCGCCAGCAGGGACGTGGCCAGCGCCGTGCGCACCTGCACGCCGTCTTGCGGCGCAATCAGCGCGCGCAGCCAGATGAGCAGGTCGGCGGCTTCCGGGCTGGCAAAGACCGAATCGCGCTCGGAAAGATAGACGCTGGGCAAACCACGCTCGCGCAGCGCACTGCGCATGGCGGCGGCCTCATACCCGTCGTGCACCAAAATGGCGATGTCCGCCGCCAGCAGGCGACGGAAAACGCCGGTCTCCTCATGGTAAAAACCGCAGCCCTCATCGTTTAACCAGTCGACGATTTGCGCCGCGCAGTGTTCGGCAAAAGTGCTGCGGTATTCGTCCTTGCTTAGCGCCTCGCCCTGCCAGCACGCCAGCGTGCACGGCGGCACGTCGCCAGTTTGCGTGCGCAAGACCTCGCGCAGACCGCGTGCGCCCACGGCGACAAAGGGCAGCGGGTTTTCCGTCGCCTCGCGAAAGCGAAACGCGCCCGCTTCGCGCATTTCCCCCTGCGCAAACCAGCCGTTGACCGCTGCGACCATCGCGGCGGTGGAGCGGTAATTGGTGTCCAGCCGGAAGTGCCGCCCGGCGGTGGCGCGGCGCGCTTCCAGATAGGAATAAATATCCGCACCGCGAAAGGCGTAGATGGATTGTTTTGGGTCGCCAATCAAGAGCAGCGCGGTGTCAGAACCGTTTTCCTGCGTGCGATACAGGGCGTTGAAAATCGCGTATTGCTCGGGCGAAGTATCCTGAAACTCGTCAATCAGCGCCACTGGCGTTTGCTCCAAAATGCGCTGGCGCAGGCGCGCGCTGTATTCGTCGTCGTGCAAGGCGTCGTTGAGACGGCGCTGTGCGTCGTGAAAGCCAAAGGTGCGCGCGCGGCGTTTGAGCGCATCCAGCCGCGTCTGCACATGCACGGCGGCGTGCAGGCGCAGCGGCGCGGCAGCCGCCTGCTGCGCCTCGCCTTGCGCGCGCATCGCCTCGACCAGTGCCGCCAGTTCGTGAAAGGCGGCGGGCGGTTCGGGGCATTCGCCTGCGCCTTTCCATGCCGCACGCAAACCATCGGGGGAAAGGTTGCGACAAGCTGCCTCGGTCAGAAACTCGCCCTGCGGCGCGCGCGCCCATGCAGCAAGTTTTTCCAGCCAACCGGGATAAAAATTTGGCAGCTTGCCTTTCCAGCAGCCTTTTTCCTGCCATTCATCCAGCCATGCACGCATCCGTGCGGCGTTTGCTTTCCAGTCTGCGCCCTGAATGTGTGCGTTGCACTGCTGCGTGCTGACCGCCAGCGGCGCGAGCACGTCCGCCAGCGTTTGCGCTTCCAGCCCGGCGGCTTGCGGCAGATGGGCGTCCTGCAACGGCGCCAGCGCCTGTTCCAGCGCGTCAATGTCTTTCCAGACCGAGGCAAACGCGGCAAAGCCCGCCGCATCCAGCGCATAGACCTGCTGGCGCCAGTAATCGCGCACGGCTTCCTGCCGCAGTGCGGCCTCGTCGTCGCCAAACTCGTCATCAAAGGGCTGGCCGCAATCCAGCGCGTGTTCGCGCAACATGCGCTGACACCAGGCATCAATCGTATGCACGGCGGCTTCATCCATCGCCTCGGCAGCCAGCGCCAGCCGCCAGCCGGCCTGTTGCGTTGCCGCCTCGCCTTGCGCGCGGTATTCGTGGAACAAGTCGGTCAGGAAAGCATCGTCTGCCGGTGCTGCACATTCGCCGCGAAACACGCGCGCCGCCTGCGTCAGGCGGGCGCGGATGCGGTCGGTCAGTTCGCGGGTAGCGGCGCGGGTGAAAGTGAGCACCAGAATTTGCTGCGGCGCAAGCGGCAGCCCGCCCTGAAACGCGGTATCGGGCGCGCCGTGGCCGAGAATCAGCCGCAGATAGAGCGCGGCAATCGTCCAGGTCTTGCCGGTACCGGCGCTGGCTTCGATGAGACGGCTGCCGTGCAGGGGAAATTCAAGGGGATTCAGCACACCGTCATTCATCGTCCGCCTCCCGCGCGCAAAAGGTTTGCGACCAGTGCCACAGCGGCTTGTAGAGCGCCTCGGCAAGTTCCCTAAAACGCCCATCGGCGCACAACGCGGCAAAGTCCGGATAGCGGCGCGCCAGATGCGCGTCATAGCGCATTTCGCCGCCGTGCCCGTAGCCGTCGCCCTCGTAGCATTTGCGTACTTTTTCCTGCTCTTTTTCCTCGTCCTTGCCCGGCTGCTGCACGGCGCACAGTGCGGTGCGGATGGCCACCGGCAGCGGTTCGCGCAAACCTCGGCGGTAGTGCGCCACGATCACCGCCAGAAATGCGCGCGCATCTTCGGCATCCAGCGCCAGCGGCGGCGCTTCCAGCACGGCATCGCGCCCGATGAGGAGGCAGCGCACGGGCTGGGCGCAGGCCGCCGCGAGCAGCACGCGCAGCCATGCGTCGAGCAGCTTGTCGGCGCGCAGGGTGTTGTGGTTATCAAAAATCTCGCTGGCGGTGATGCTGCACCAGACGGGTTCGGCATCGAGGGCGTGGCGCGCGCGGCATTCGCCCAGCCAGTCTTGCACGACGATGTCGAGCACGGGCACGACCAGCGGCAGGCGGGGCAACTCGTGCGGATAGTCACGCTGCACCGCCGCCCACGCCCGCAACATGCCGCCGACATCGTCGCCCAGCGCGCGCGCCAGCGTCTCGCCCGCCTGCGCGATGGGCAGCGCGCCGGTGCGTTTGAGGTGCGTCAGCGCCGCATCCAGCGCCGCCCCGATGCCCGCATCGTCAGCGCGCGCATGGCTGCGCACGGCGGCAAACAGCGCGTCGACGTGCTGCCATTCGTCCAGCTTGTTGAGCGCGAAGGGTTCCGCATCTTCCATCGCGTCTTCTTCGCGCGGGAAATACACGCCGAGGCGCTGCTGGTCAAAAAAGCGCACCGGGCTTTTCAAAAAGCGCACCAAATTTTCCACCGTCAGCGTGGTCAGCGAATCGGGCGCGGACAGCGCTGGGGCGCTTTCGCACGCGGGCGCAGCCTGCGTATGCGCGGCGCGCCATTCGCGCGCGTAGGTCAACAGCGGCGGCGCGCCGTCCGCTTGCGGCGCGGCTTCAAAATAACGGCGGCTGAACGGCTGCAAGGGATGTTCCGTAGTCAGCCGCGCCAGCGTCGCCTCCCCCCAACCGGCGGCGAGATAATCGCGCAACTGCGCCACCAGCACGGAAGGCGGCTGTTCGCTGTTGTCGCGCACGCTGCGCCCGCTCCAACTCACG
>JAFZMK010000273.1 GCA_017553285.1 Rhodocyclaceae bacterium | reverse complement strand
TTCCAGAAAGCCCACCGCCTGTTCCACATCGTGGGCGTATGCTTGCGCGCTCACCCGCCCCATGCACGGCGCGCTACAGCGTTTGATTTGATGCAGCAAACAGGGGCGCGCGCGGTTTTGGAACACACCGTTTTCACAGGTACGCAAGCAAAAGGTTTTCTGCAACAGGTCAATGCTCTCGCGCACCGCCCAGCCGTTCGGGAAAGGACCGAAATAGCGCGCCCCTTTCACAAACGCGCCGCGATGGTAAGCAAGGCGGGGAAACTCGTGCGCGCTGAAAGCGATGTAGGGATAACTCTTGTCGTCGCGAAAAAGGATGTTGTAGCGCGGCGAGAGCGTCTTGATGAGATTGTTTTCCAGCAGCAGCGCCTCGGCCTCGGTGCGAGTCAGCGTCAGCTCCACATGGTCGATTTGCGAAACCATATGGGCAATGCGGGCGCTCGGCTGATGGCGGCGGAAATAGCAGGCAACGCGCTTTTTCAGGTTTTTCGCCTTGCCCACATACAGCACCTGCCCATCCGCGCCCACCATGCGATAGACGCCCGCCGACTCCGGCACGGTTTTGAGGAACGCCTTGGCATCGAAAGGCGCACGGGCATCTTCGCAGCGGGCGGCATCACGCGGCGCATCCGTCATCTTTGCCCCCCTCACAACGGCAGACGCAAACCGGCGGCACGCGCCGCCGCCGCAGCATCGCCATCTTCGCGGTGCGGCAAAATGCCCAAACACGGTGCCGCCATCATCTCTTGCAGGCTGGCGATGTTTTCCTGCGCGCGCGGCATGGGTGCTGCAACATGATTGCCAATCCAGCCCGCCACGCGCAGCCCGCGCGCCGCCACCGCCTCGGCGGTCAATAACGCATGATTGATGCAACCCAATCGCAGCCCCACCACGATGATGACCGGCAAACCTAGCCGCACCGCCAGTTGCGCGCTGTCACCCTCCGCCCCCAGCGGCACGCGAAAGCCACCCACGCCCTCGACCACCAGCACATCCGCCTGCGCCTGCAAGCGCGCGAAGGCATCCAGAATGGGCGCAAAACGGATTGCCACACCCGCCTCGCGCGCCGCAATGTGCGGCGCAATGGCGGGCGCGAAGCGGTACGGATTCAGCGCCTCGGCGGGCAAATCCGTACCCGCCGCCGCGCGCAGCCGTTCCACATCCTCATTGCGCCCATCGGCATCCAGCCCGCTGGCCACCGGCTTCATGCCGAGCGCACACAACCCCTGCACCCGCGCCGCCGCCAACAGCGCACAACTGGCAAAGGTCTTGCCCACTTCGGTATCCGTGCCGGTAACAAACCAGGCGTATTTCATGGCTCTACCCACAACAATCAAAACGTGACGGCAAATTGTACCCGCGCGCACGGGCAACATACGGCGCGCCGCGCACGTCTCTCCGTCACGGCTGCGACGTGTCCATCGTTATCACCGCCTGTTGCGCCGCGCGCACTCCCCCAGTCACTTCGTGACAGCCCCCTCGGGGAGGGGGCCTAAGTAAGCCTCCCTCTTTGAGGGAGGGCGGAGGCGGAAAGCCAAAGCGCAGCTTTGGCCGCCGAAGCCGGAAGCCGCCCCAATGGGAGGCAAAGCACCGCTTTGCCTCGGAGCCGCATTGCGGCGACGTGGAAGCGACGTGGAGGCGCCGCCGAAGGCGGGGACGCAGCGATTTTGTCAGACTGGGCGCGCGGGGCGAGGAAAAACAAAGCATCGCTTTGTTTTTCGGAGTCGGAAGCTGCCCGTAGGGCTGCGACGTGGGAAAGCTGTGCT
>JAFZMK010000272.1 GCA_017553285.1 Rhodocyclaceae bacterium | reverse complement strand
GAAGGCGGGCGGCGCGCCGGGGAATCGGACAATCCCTACACCACTGCCCGCAGAACGTGGAATGACCACGTTGGCGGCGTCATGGTGCAGCGGCGCAACTGGCAGATTATCGGCATTCTGGCGTTGCTCATCGCGCTCGCCAGCACGGGCGGCATGATTTACATCGGCAGCCAGTCCAAGTTCATCCCCTACATCATCGAAGTCGACAAGCTCGGCAACGTTGCCGCCGCCGGCCCCGCCCGCGCGGGCGCGCAGGTCAGCGACCGTGCCATTCACGCGGCGCTGGCCGACTGGATTACCTGCGTGCGCCTGGTCACGCCGGACGTCTCCATGCAGCGGCGCTGCGTGTTCAAGGCGTATTCGATGACCAACCCCAACGATCCGGCCACGGCGAAGCTCACCGAGTGGTTCAACAGCCCGGTCGCCAACGCACCGTTTGAGCGCGCCAAAAAGGAGATGGTCAGCACCGATATTCGCACCGTCATGCCGCAGAGCAAGGACACCTGGCAGATCGAATGGATTGAGACCACCCGCGACAACAACGGCACGATGAACAAATCGCCGGTGACCATGCGCGCGCTGGTCACCGTCTACATCGCCGAATACACGCCCCAGACCACGGATGAGCAACTGCGGCTCAATCCGTTGAGCATCTATGTCAGAGACTTTTCGTGGTCGGTTCTCCAGTAACAGAGGTATTGCAATGAAGAAGCTCCCGTTGATTCTGTCCCTGGCGTTTGTCGGCTCGCACGCACAGACGATGGACGCAGACGCCCCGCCCGCCCCGCCGCAAATCCCCGTCACCTTCAGCACCCCGCCCGCGCCCGCAGCGGCTCCGGCAGTTACGCCCGCACCTGCTCCGGAACCGGCTCCCGCGCCTGCGTCTGCGTCTGCTCCTACGGCTGCGCCCGCTGCAATGCCGGACGCGCAAGGCGCGGCTGGCATGAGCGCGGGAACACCCGCGTCCAGCGCAGCCGTCCCCGACACACCGGCCAATTTCAACACGCAGCCCAAGCCCGCCGCCGGGCAGCCCCAAGGCGGGCGCACCCCCCTTGGGGGGGCAGTGAGTGACAGCCGCGAAAGCGGCTGGCGCGAACGCGGGGGGCACACCACTCCTCCGACGATGGCGGACAAGTATTTCGGCACACCCAGCGTCGGCAACCAGCCCGCGCCGCTCTCGCGCCAGGAAGAAGAGGCGCTGGCGATTTCCAACCGCTGGCGGGAAGGCAAGACCACGGCCAGCAAGCCGATTGCGGGCAAGAATGGTGAGGTGATTTTTGTGTTTGGCGCACCGGCCACGGTCGTGTGCGCCGTGCTGCAAATCTGCGACGTTGCTCTGCAAGAAGGCGAGCAGGTGAACTCCATCAACCTGGGCGACACGGCCCGCTGGATGGTCGAACCGGCCATTACCGGGCGCGGTGCAAATGAGGTGCAGCACCTCATCATCAAACCGCTGGACATCGGGCTGGAAACGTCCATGGTCGTCACCACCAACCGCCGCACCTATCACATGCGGCTCAAATCG
>JAFZMK010000038.1 GCA_017553285.1 Rhodocyclaceae bacterium | reverse complement strand
GCGCATTTCCACATGCAAACCTGCCGCCACAGCCATATTCACCAGCGAATCCAGACCAAAGTTGTTGATCTTGCCGCGCAGCAAGTCAGAAACACGCGGTTGCGTGACGCCGAACAACTCGGCAGCCTGGCTCTGGTTCAAGCCAGAACGCGCCACGTGCTGCTTGAGCGCAATCATCAACGATGAACGCAGCTTCATGTTCTCAGCTTCGGCTGGCGTGTCCTCGATGGCATCCCAGATGCTCGCAAAAGTTTCGTTGCTCATTGTCCTAACTCCTCGATTAGTTCGCTGTAACGTCTCGCAGCCAACGCCAGATCGGCCTTGCTGGTCTTTTGGGTCTTCTTCTGGAAACAGTGCAGGATGTAGATCGCATCGGCAAACTTGGCGACATAGATCACCCGAAATGCTCCAGCAACATCCCGAATCTTGATCTCCCGCACGCCCTGCCCTATCGTGTTCATCGGTTTCCAGTGATCAGGGTCAAGGCCGCGCTGCACCAAGTCAAGCTGATACCCGGCCTCTTTTTTTGCCGACAACGGGAAGGCTCGCAAGTCTTCCAGTGTCGAACCACGAAACACAGCGGGTTTGAACGTGTAGCAATCCTTCATGCCGCTTATTATACAAGATTTTGTATAACCTGCAATTTCACCGCCCGCGCGTTCTCGGCGCTTGCTGCGGCGGCTGCATTTGCTGCTGCGGTGGCGGCACAAACGCTTTGATAAAATGACCGTGTCGCGCATCCGTGCGCGGCATGGTGGGTACGGGGACGAAAAAAATCCCCGTCTGGCAACGGGGATTTTGTGTAGTTCCCTGCCCGGTTTGAAACACAACTGAGGTACAGCTATGCGAATAGTCCTGATGCTAAGGGTTCGCGTGGCGGTCAGGGTGAAGCTACGAGCAATTGTAGCCCTAGCCTTGCTGCTAACGCAATAGCCCGCCCACAATCAAAAACCGCTTCGGTTCCGCCTGCCCCGGCTTCGGGGTGGGCGGTTTTTTGTGCGGTACACGCCAGGAGTTGTGCGGCTGGCGGTAAGGCTAACGCGCGTATTTGTACAGCGTGCTGCGCCCGATCTGTAATGCCGCACATATCTCTGCGACAGGCCGCCCGCTGGCGGCCATCGCGCGAATGGCCGCAATTTTTTCAGGTGGAAGCGCAGGGCGGCCACCGTTGCGCCCGCGCGACCTGGCTGCCGCCAGCCCTGCGTGCGTGCGCTCCACAATCAGGCGCCGCTCGAACTCGGCCAGTGCCGCAAAGACATGAAAGACCAGGCGCCCGGCGGCAGAACTGGTTTCGATGCGCTCGGTGATGCTCTCGAAACCCACCTCTGCCCGTTCCAGGTCGCCGACGATGCGCACCAGGTCGGAGAGCGATCGCCCCAGCCGGTCTAGCCGCCAGACAACCAGCACATCACCCGCGCGTGCATAGCGCAGCGCCTCGGCCAAGCCAGGGCGGGCGGATTTTGCACCGCTGGCCGTGTCCTCAAAAATCCTTTCGCAGCCGACGGCGGTGAGCGCATCGCGCTGCAAATCCAGATGCTGATCGTCGGTGGAGACGCGGGCGTAGCCGATTCGCATGTTTTGTCCGTTTTCCCGTTGAAGCGAACAGTTTACAGACGTTGTTTTACGGACGCAATTTACGGACAGTCCAGACCGCCCAAAACGGGCTGATCACGGTCGGCGGAGAACAGTCCACAAAACGACCGTTTTCGGGACACCGTACCGCCCCAACGCCACCTTCCCGACTTGACACTGGACGACATACAGCGACATACTTTGTATGCCGTGTATAACATTCAGCGAGGGATAGCGGAAATGCTCGCCATCAGATTGTCAGATGAACTCGAAAACAGCCTGACGAAATTGTCGTTGGAAACCGGCAGAACCAAGGCTCACCTGGTTCGTGAAGCCATTACAGATTTCTTGGACAAGGTCAAAAACAAAAAACGCTTTGAAGCGTGGGTCTACGACATCGACAACCCCCAGTTCAAAGAACAGCTAAGGCAAGAGTGTCAAGACCTGGACAAGTCGCAAGATGAGCAAGACGCCTTAGATTTTTGCGAGCGGGCAGCAGCAGACTTGATGAACGATGAAGAATGGGGCTGGTGAGATGAAAAAAGGCGATATTGTTGTGGCCGCCCCCCATGGCGAGTATGGAAAACCAAGACCCGCCGTGATTGTTCAGGATATGGACATTGACGACATCGAGAGCGTCATTCTTTGCTTGATGACCAGCACAATCAAGAATTCGGTGCTGCGAGTGACGGTTGAACCATCCGCGCAGACAGGGCTTCAAAATGTCTCGCAAGTCATGACAGACAAGCTGATGACGGTAAGAAAAGCCAAAATCGCCAAAGTCATCGGGCGTATTCCTGATGACGCAATGGAAAAAATCGACCAAGCCTTGATTCTTCTGTTCGGCCTCGCACGCAAAAAACTCCTCACCAATTAGCGCCCGCGTGACCTCGGCGGTTGCTGAGGTTGTGGCGGCGTCGCGCTCGGCTGCGCGGGCTGCGGCTGTGCCTGCGGCGTCACGGTTGCGTTTGCAGCAGGTGCCCATCGCATTCGATCAGGTTGGTCGGCTCTCGATTGCTCCACACCACGGCGTACATGAGGCGGCAATAGCATCGCAGATCGTGCCTTGACTTGCTCCACATCGAGTGCACGCAATGTACGCAGACAGTCGCCGGGCGGTCGTCCATACGATCGAGCAGCGGGCTGGTGTACGGC
>JAFZMK010000037.1 GCA_017553285.1 Rhodocyclaceae bacterium | reverse complement strand
TTACCCGAATACGGCGAGCGCTGGCGCACGTTTTTGCGCAACGTGCACACCCGCGTGCTGCCCGTGTCGCCCTATCAGCGTTCCGGGCGGCTGACCCGCATCAACGGGCTGGTGATGGAAGCCTTCGGTCTCAAACTGCCGCTGGGCGCGGGCTGCGAAATCATGGGCGCGGGCGGCGGGCGCGTGGAAGCCGAAGTGGTCGGCTTTCAGGGCGACAAGCTGCTGATGATGCCGATTGAAGACGTGTTCGGGCTGGCACCCGGCGCGCCGGTGTTTCCTGTGGAACCCGCGCCGCAGCATCTGAAAATCAGCGAAAAAACCGTCCCTCGCCGCCGTGTGCGCGACCGCGCCAAAATGCTGCCGGTGGGCATGCAGTTGCTTGGGCGCGTGGTCGACGCGGCGGGGCGAGCGCTCGACGGCAAAGGGCCGATTGAGGCCGAAGCCAGCCGTCCGCTGCAATCGCGTCCCTTGAATCCGCTCAAGCGCGCGCCGATTCGCAATGTGCTGGACGTGGGCATTCGCGCCATCAACGGGCTGCTGACCATCGGGCGCGGCCAGCGCGTCGGGCTGATGGCCGGTTCCGGCGTGGGCAAATCGGTGCTGATTGGCATGATGGCGCGCTATACCAAGGCGGACATCATCGTCGTCGGGCTGATTGGTGAGCGTGGGCGCGAAGTGCGCGAATTTATTGAAGAAAACCTCGGCGAAGAAGGGCTGGCGCGCTCCGTGGTGGTGGCCGCGCCGGCGGATAACAGCCCGCTGATGCGCTTGCAGGGCGCGGCCTATACCACGGCGATCGCCGAGTATTTCCGCGACCAGGGAATGCAGGTGCTGCTGATTATGGATTCGCTCACCCGCTACGCCATGGCGCAGCGCGAAATTGCGCTGGCGATTGGCGAGCCGCCTGTGACGCGCGGCTATCCGCCCTCGGTCTTCGCCCGTCTGCCGGCGCTGGTGGAACGCGCGGGCAATGCCGAAGAAGGCGGTGGCTCGATTACCGCCTTCTACACCGTGCTGGCCGAAGGCGACGACCAGCAAGACCCGGTGGCGGATTCGGCGCGCGCGATTCTGGACGGGCACATCGTGCTCTCACGCACCTTGGCCGATGCCGGGCACTACCCTGCCATCGACATCGAACAATCCATTTCCCGCGCGCTGCACAACATCGCGCCCGACCAGCAGTTTGATGCCGTGCGCCAGTTCAAGCAGAATTTTTCGCGCTATCAGCGCGTGCGCGATTTGATTGTGGTCGGTGCCTATCAGGCGGGTTCCGACCCGCAGATGGAACGCGCCGTGCAGTTGTATCCGCATCTGGAAAAATACCTCCAGCAGAAAATTTCCGAGAGCGCGGACTATGAAAGTTCGCTGGAACAGCTCTACGCCCTGTTCCAGATGGCGCCGCCCGCATCCCAGGGCGCAGCGCCGCAGCCCGTGGCCGCGCCGCAGGCGTAGGCGCGAGGTGCAAAATTGCGCTACGCTTGTCCGTGTTGTCCCTTACACGGAGATTCGCCCCATGCGCGCCGCCCCCGATTTCACCCTGCCCGCCACCGACGGGCGCAGCCTTGGTCTGAAAGACTTTGCCGGCAAAACGCTGGTGCTCTATTTCTATCCCAAAGACAGCACGCCCGGCTGCACCACCGAGGCCCGCGATTTTGCCGCGCTGCACGGGCAGTTTGTCGCCGCTGGCTGCGAAGTGCTGGGGGTGTCGCGCGACAGCCTGAAGGCGCACGAAAATTTCCGCGCCAAAAACGCGCTGCCTTTTGCGCTGCTCTCCGACCGCGAGGAAG
>JAFZMK010000271.1 GCA_017553285.1 Rhodocyclaceae bacterium | reverse complement strand
CGCCTGCGGGCAGCGGCGGCGTGGGATAGTCACGCGAACCATCGGCGGCGTTGCCGCACGCCAGCCCCACCAGCGCCAGCCGTTGCGCCGGACTGCCCGCGTCTGCGAGATGATGGGCAACGCGCGTCTGGATGAAGCCGCCAAAGGAAAACCCCGCCAGCGCGATGGGCAGACCGGGTTGCCAGCGCGACTGCGCCCACGCCAGCACGCGCAGCATGTCCTGCACTTCGCCGCGCCCTTCGTCGTGCGTGCCGTCGCTTTCCCCGACGCCGCGAAAATTCGGGCGCAGCGCGGCATAGCCCAAATCGCGCAAGGTGCGCGCCAGCGTGTGCACCACCTTGTTGGTGTTGGCGCCGCCATAGAGCGGGTGCGGATGGCACACCAGCGCGATGCCGCGCACTTCGGCGGGCAGGTCCAGCAAGGTGTCGATGTGTCCGGCAGCGCCGGAGAGCAGGATTTTTTCGGTCGGGGCAGGGCGGCTCATGCGGGCTTCTCCTGAAACGGGGCGCGGCGCTTAGTCGGGCAGGCGCAGACGTTCGACGGGCGCGCCGTCGCGCAGGTGCGAGGTGAGGATTTCTTCCACGTCTTCGCGCGTTTGCCACTGATACCAGATGGCATCGGGATAGACCACTGCCACCGGGCCGCGTTTGCAGCGCCCCATGCAGCCGGATTTGCTCACCCGCACCTGTCCCTTGCCTTTCAGCCCCAGTTCGGCGACGCGCTCTTTGGCGTAGTGAAACATGGCGGCGGCATCATGGGAGGCGCAGCAGGGTTTGTCGTTGTCGTGCTGGTGGCAGCAAAAAAAGAGATGACGTTGGTAGTAAGACATGAAAACAGCTCCGGGAAGGCGGTGGGCGAGTGTGCGCGGCATTATAGTTTGTGTTGTGCCACCGGCATTTGCAGCGGGCGCGCCAGCCCGAGCGCAATCAGCCAGACGAGCGCACAACACGGCCAGAGGGCGGAAAACAGCAGCAAAATGCGCTGCCCTTGCAGAAAATCGGGTTCCATCCAGAGGCTGCCCAGCGGCACGTAAGGGTTATCCGGCATCAGCGTGGTGATGAGCGTGGCAGCCAGCAGGCTCAAACTGGCCAGCGTGTATTGCAGACGGGGCGGGCACAGCCAGAGCAACAGCGCCAGCAGCGGTGCGCCCGCGCCCAGACCAATCAGGTTGGCAGGCTGGAGCAGCACGGAAGTTGCCGGTGCGGCGGTCAGCCAGGCGGTGGCGGCGAGTTTGACCGCCAGCGCCAGCACAAACAGCAGCAACACCGGGCGCGCTGGCGCGGTGCGCTCGGGCAGCAGGCAGGCGGCGAGCAGCCCTGCGCTCAGCAGCCAGAGGGCGACGGCGGCGATTTTGAACGCCTGAAAGGTGTGGGCGTGAAAGGCAATCGGCGCGGGCAGACCAAAACATGCCAGCAGGCTGGCCTGGGAAAACAGCGGGGTATCCGGCAGCGCCTGCGTAAATAACCAGGCGATGAACAGCAACACGCCCCAGTCGCCGGCGCGTTCGCTGGTGACGTAGCGGCGGCGAAGATGGCGCAAGCGGCTGTGGCGGGCAAAATGGCTGTGCCCGGGAATGAGCGCCAGCGCCGCGCCAATGGCCGCGCCCAGCGTGTTGCAGCACAGGTCGACATTCGAGGCGATGCGGTTGGCAAGAAAATTCTGCACCGTCTCGATGCTGAAACTGAGCACGGCGCAAAGGAATACGGCGAGTGCCGCCGCCAGTTTGGCGCGCCGACGCGGCGGCAGGCTGATGGCGAGCAAAAAGCCCGCCGGCAGCCAGAACAGCAGGTTGAGCAGCATTTCGCTGCTGCGGTAATAGCGCGGCCAGGGTTCGGTGAGGTAATCGAACACCGGCAGCACCGGCGCTTGCCAGCCGACGAACGGATAGAGGCTGACGACAATCAGCGCACAACACCAGCCGAGGGCGAGCAGACGGAGAAACGCCATCAGTGTCCGAGAAACAGCCGGTAGGTGGGATGCCCGCTTTCATCGGTGTAGTCGTAGCCGATGGTATTCAGCACGGTGTGCAGGCGGGTGACATCCGCCTCGGGCACTTGCAGGCCAACCAGCGCGTGGCTGTAATCGGCGCCGTGGTTGCGGTAGTGGAACAGCGAAATGTTCCATTCCGGCTGCATCTGGTTGAGAAAGTGCAGCAGCGCGCCGGGGCGTTCGGGAAAGCTGAAGCGATACAGGCGCTCGTCGCGCACGATGCCGCTGGGCGCGCGCCCGCCGACCATGTAGCGGATGTGCGATTTGGCGATGTCGTCATCGGTCAAATCGACGGCGGGAAAACCGTGCGCGCCGAGGTGTTCCAGCAGGCGGGTAGCGTCCGCGCGGCGGTGGATGCTGACGCCAACGAAGACGTGGGCGGTTGCCGGGTCGGCATAGCGATAGCTGAACTCGGTGACGTTGCGCTTGCCCAGCAGACCGCACAGGATGCGGAAGGCGCCGGGGCGTTCGGGAATGGTGACGGCGAGCACGGCTTCGCGCTGTTCGCCCACCTCGGCGCGTTCGGCAACAAAGCGCAGGCGGTCGAAATTCATGTTCGCGCCCGAACAGATGGCAAGCACGGTCTTGTCGCGCAGCCGGTGCTGCGCCAGCCACGCCTTTGCGCCCGCCACTGCCAGCGCACCGGCAGGCTCGGGGATGACGCGCGTGTCTTCAAACACATCCTTGATGGCGGCACAGATGGCGTCGGTATTGACGCTGATCATCTCGTCGACGTATTCGCGCGCCAGCCGCAAGGTTTCCTGACCGATTTCTTTCACCGCCGTGCCGTCGGAAAACAGGCCGACCTGCTCCAGCGGCACACAGCGCCCGTGTTGCAGCGAGCGCGTCATGGCATCGGCATCAAAGGTTTCCACGCCGATAATCTTGACTTCCGGGCGCAGCCGCTTCAGGCAGGCGGCCACGCCCGCGAGCAGACCGCCGCCGCCCACCGGGCAGAACACGGCGTGCAGCGGGCCGCTGTGGGCGCGGAAAATTTCCAGCCCGATGGTGCCCTGACCGGCGATAACGTCCGGGTCGTCAAACGGGTGCACGAAGGCAAGGCGTTCGCGTTTTTCCAGTTCGCGCGCGTGCAGGTAGGCATCGGTAAACGATTCGCCTGCCAGCACCACTTCGGCGCCGCGCGCGGCTACCGCGTCGACCTTGATGGACGGTGCCGTCTCGGGCATGACGATGATGGCGCGCACGCCCATTTTTTGCGCCGAATAGGCAACGCCTTGCGCGTGATTGCCCGCCGAGGCGCAGATGACGCCGCGTTTGAGCACGGCGGGCGACAGTTGCGCCATCTTGTTGTAAGCGCCGCGCAGCTTGAAGCTGAAGACCGGTTGCAGGTCTTCGCGTTTGAGCAGGATGCGGTTGTGGGTGCGGGCGGAAAGCGCAGGCGCGAGTTCCAGCGGGGTTTCTTCCGCCACGTCATAGACGCGGGCGCGCACGATGCGTTCCAGATAATCGACGGGGGCAGCGGTGTTCATGGTGAGGGTCAGGTTCAGAAAAGGGGCAAGGTGCCGTTGTCGGCCACCATCATTTGCTCTTGCTGGCGGTCGATGAGTTCCTGCATGGAATCAATGCCGCGCAGACGCAAAATCATCGCGCGCACCGCTGCTTCCAGCAGCACGGCAAGGTTGCGCCCGGCGACCACGGGCAGCGTGGTGCGCGGGATGATGACGCCGAGAATGTCTTGCGTTTGTTGCTCAAAGCTGATGCGCGGCGGTTCCGGTTCGCCGGGCAGACGTTTTTGCAGATAGACCACCAGGCGCAGGCGCTTGGTGCGCCGACAGGCGGTCTCGCCAAAGACGGTGCGGATGTTCAGCACGCCCAGCCCGCGCACTTCGAGAAAATCCTGCAACATGGGCGGGCAGCGGCCTTCAATTTCGGTGGGCGCGATGCGGGAAAACTCCACCATGTCATCGGCCACCAGTGCGTGACCGCGCGAGATGAGTTCCAGCGCCAGTTCGGATTTGCCCGAACCGGGGTCTCCGGTGATGAACACGCCCAGCCCGAACACATCCATGAAGACGCCGTGCAGCGTGCTTTGCTCTGCCAGTTCGCGCGAAAGATACAGGCGCAACTGGTCGACGACGCTGGCGCAGGGCGCTTTGGTGGTGAGTAGCGCAATGTCGTGCTTGGCGCACTGGGCAATGAGCAGCGGCGGAATTTCGCAATCGTCGGCAACGACGATGGCAGGCGGCTGGTTGCGCACGACTTCTTCGAGCAGGTAGGCGATTTTGTCCGCCGGCTGGATGCGCGCCCAGGCAAATTCAATCTGCCCGATGACTTGCAGGCGCGAGGCGTGAATGATGTTGAGGTGACCGACGAGATCAGCAGGCCAGATGCGCTCGCCGGTGACTTCAATGGCGCGATCCAGCGGCCCGCACACGTGCATCAGCCCGAGGGATTCCTGGAAAAACTCGAACAGATGGCGAACGCTGGTCTGGCGCATGGGCGGGGCGGTCAGGCCGTGGTGGCGGGGGCGGCGGCGGCGAACAGGTCAGCAATGGCCTGCGGCGTGTCGGCGGCATCCAGACGGGCGCGAAAATCGGCGTTGGAAAAGCGCTGCGCCAGTTCTGCCAGCAGTTGCAGGTGCTGCTGGTTGGCGTCGGTGGGCACGAGCAGGACGAACAGTTGATTGACCGGACGACCATCCGGCGCGTCGAAATCAATCGCCTGTTCCAGCCGGATGAAGGCGCCCAGCGCGTGGTCCAGACCGTCCATGCGCCCGTGCGGAATGGCAATGCCTTGCCCCAGACCGGTGGAGCCGAGTTTTTCACGGGCAAACAGGGCGTCGAAAATGGCAGCGGTGTCCATGCCTTGTTCGGCAAAGAGCTGGGCGGCCAGCTCGAAGACCCGCTTTTTGATGGTGGCGTCGCAGCGCACCAGAATGCGCTCGGGCGACAAAAGGGTGGCGATGGTGTTCATGGGGAAGCCCCTTTTGGGCTGTCAAAGAAATTTCCCGCGCGGGGCGCGCGCGCACAAGGGCGGCACCCGCGCGGGGCAGGGCGGCGTTTATTCGCCTTGGTGCTTCATGGTGTTGTGGTCGTGTTCCTGATTTTTTTGTTTGTATTTGATGACTTGACGGTCGAGCTTGTCAATCATGCTGTCGATGGCAGCGTACATGTCCGCATCGATGCTTTCCACGTAAATATCCTTGCCGCGCACGTGCACGGTGACTTCGGCCTTTTGGTTCAACTTCTCCACGGAGAGGATGACATTGACGCTGGTGACGTTGTCGAAGTGGCGGATGATGCGCTCCAGCTTGCTGGTGACGTAATCGTGCAAGGCATCCGTAACTTCGAGATGATGACCGGAGATCTTCAGGTTCATGATAGGAATACTCCTTTGTTGTTAAAGCGTTTTACGCTGGCTGACAGGGGCAATGCCGAGGTTTTCCCGGTATTTTGCAACTGTGCGCCGGGCGACTACGATACCCTGTTCACCGAGCAGTTCGGCAATTTTCGCATCTGAAAGGGGTTTTTTGCGGTCTTCCGCATCAACAATCTGGCGAATCAGGGCGCGGATGGCGGTGGAGGAAGCCTCGCCGCCGGCTTCGGTAGCCACATGGCTGCCGAAAAAGTATTTCATTTCAAAGACCCCGCGCGGCGTGGCGAGGTATTTTTGCGAGGTGATGCGCGAGACGGTCGACTCGTGCATCTCGATTTCTTCGGCAATCTCGCGCAGCGTCAGCGGGCGCATGGCAACGTCGCCGTAGTCAAAGAACTTCTGCTGGCGGGCGACGATGGCCTGCGCGCAGCGCAAGATGGTGTCGAAACGCTGCTGGATGTTGCGAATCAGCCAGCGCGCTTCCTGCAAACGTTCGGACAGCGTGGCCGCCCCTTCGTTGCCGCGATTTTGCCGCAAAATACCGGCGTAGAGCTGGTTGACGCGCAGGCGCGGCATGGCCTCTTCGTTGATTTGCGCCAGCCAGCGCGCCCCGCGCTTGCGCACGATGATGTCGGGAATGACGTAGCGGGTTTCATCGGGCGCAAAACGCGCGCCGGGATGCGGGTCGAGGGTGAGGATGAGTTCGTTGGCGCGGCGCAGCGCGGCTTCATCGCAGCCGAGCACGCGGCGCAACTGGGCAAAATTGCGCTCGGCAAGCAGTTCGAGGTGTTCGCGCACAATGGCCAGCGCCAGCGCGTGCTCAGGCGGGCAGTTGCCCTGCGCAGCGCGCGCCTGAAGCTGCAAGGCGAGGCATTCTTGCGCACTGCGCGCGCCAATGCCGGGCGGGTCGAAGTTTTGCAGGTATTTCAGCGCGATGGCCAGATCGTCTTCCTCAAAACCCGCTTCCTCGGGCAGCAGCGCGAGCAGTTCTTCAAACGTGGCGTCCAGCCAGCCGTTTTCGTCCAGCGAATCAATCAGCAGTTGCACGAGGATGCGGTCGCGCGCTTCCAGCGGCGAGAGGGCAAGCTGTTCGCCGAGGTGGTCGGACAGCGAACGTTCCGCCACCTGCACGTTGCGCGAATCGCTGTCGTCTTCGTCGTCGCGGTGACCGCCTTCGCGGGTCGCGCCCCAGTCGTTGCTTTCGGCAATGTCGCTCCAGTCGGTGTGCTCGTCGTCGCCGCCTTCGTGCGCGGGCGCGTCACTTTCCCCGCCGGGGGCGTCGGGCTGCGCGGCGGTTTGCGAGGCGGCGTCATTGGGGTCGTGGCTGCGCGGGCGCTCTACGGGCACGTCGTCGAGCCGTTCCAGCATCGGGTTTTCCAGCAGGATGCGCTCGATTTCGTTGTTCAGCTCCAGCGTGGAGAGCTGCAACAGGCGAATCGACTGCTGAAGTTGCGGCGTGAGCGTAATGCCCTGCGCGACACGAAGCTGGAGCGAGGCTTTCATAGGCGGAAGTGCTCCCCAAGATAGACTTGCCGCACCTGCTCGTTGTGCACGATTTCTTCCGGCGTGCCGCCGGTGAGCACGCGCGCGTCCGACAAAATCATGGCGCGGTCGCAAATGCCCAGGGTCTCACGCACGTTGTGGTCGGTAATCAGCACGCCGATGCCGCGTTCTTTCAGGAAACGGATGATGCGCTGAATGTCGAGCACGGCAATGGGGTCGACACCGGCGAAGGGTTCGTCGAGCAAAATCAGGCGCGGGTCGCTGGCCAGCGCGCGGGCGATTTCGCAGCGGCGGCGCTCACCGCCCGAGAGCGCAATGGAGGCGGTATCACGCAAGTGGTCGATGCCGAGTTCTTTGAGCAGTTCGGTGAGGCGTTTTTCGACGGTTTCGCGCTCTTCGTGCTTGAGTTCCAGCACGGCGCGCACGTTATCTGCCACCGTCAGGCGGCGGAACACGCTCATTTCCTGCGGCAGGTAAGAGAGGCCAAGATGGGCGCGGTAGTGAATGGGCTGGTGGGTCACGTCCTGATTGTCCAGCAGGATGCGCCCGCCGTCGGCGCGGATGAGGCCGACAATCATGTAAAAACACGTGGTTTTGCCGGCACCATTCGGCCCCAGCAGACCGACGACTTCGCCGGCATTGACGGTGAAGCTGACTTCCTGCACGACGGTGCGGGATTTATAGCGTTTTCGCAGACCGAAGACTTGCAGCAGGCTCATGCGCGCGCCACCTCCCGCAGCAGAGTGCCGATGACGGCAGACGAAAAACCGCGCCCTTGCAGGAAACGCGCCTGCTTTGCGCGTTCGCGCACGTCCGTGGCAGGCTGACCGAAACGGTGCTGCCACAGGGCGCGGGCGCGCGCGGCTTCGTCGCCTTCCTTGCTCTCTTCGCCGCTGATTGCCTCCGCCAGCACGGCTTCCACCAGTTCGGCGGCCACGCCTTTGGCGAGCAAATCGTGACGCAGGCGGGCGCTACCAAAACGCGCGGCCTTGCTGCGCACCCAGCTCTCGGCAAAGCGCTGGTCAGATTGCAAACCCTGGGCGACGAGTTCGTCGAGCACGGTATCAATTTCGCTGCTGTCCGCCTCAAAGCGCGCGGCGAGCTTTTGCGCCAGTTCGGCGCGCGAATGCTCGCGCCGCGCCAGACAGGCAATGGCGCGGCGGCGCAGGGCTTGATGCGGAGTCAGGACGACCATGACAAAGCGGCGAGGGCGCACAGCGGCGTGCCGCGCCTTATTCCTCGCCGGAGTTTTCGGCGGGCGCAGACGGCGCGCTGGCAGGCACGGCGGGCAATTCCGGCAGACCGACGGCTGCGCGGATGCGGTTTTCCATGGTGCGCGCAAGTTGCGGATTGCCGCGCAAAAATTCCCGCACGTTGTCTTTGCCCTGACCAATCTTGTTGCCTTCGTAGGCATACCAGGCGCCGGATTTGTCGATGATTTTGTGGGCGACGCCCAAATCGATGATTTCGCCTTCGCGCGAGATGCCTTCGCCGTAGAGAATATCGAACACCGCTTCCTTGAACGGTGGCGAAACCTTGTTTTTCACCACCTTGCAGCGGGTCTCGGAGCCGATGACCGCATCGGCCTTCTTGATTTGCCCGATGCGGCGGATGTCGATGCGCACCGAGGCGTAAAACTTCAGCGCGTTGCCGCCAGTGGTCGTCTCGGGACTGCCAAACATGACGCCAATCTTCATGCGAATCTGGTTGATGAAGATGACCATCGTGTTGGTGCGCTTGATGTTGGCGGTGAGTTTGCGCAGCGCCTGGCTCATCAGGCGCGCTTGCAGGCCGGGAAGCTGGTCGCCCATGTCGCCTTCAATTTCGGCTTTCGGCGTGAGTGCGGCCACCGAGTCGATGACGACAATATCCACGCCGCCCGAGCGCACCAGCATGTCGGCAATTTCCAGCGCCTGCTCGCCCGTATCGGGCTGGCTGATGAGCAAGTCCTGAATATTGACGCCGAGTTTTTCCGCGTAACCCACGTCCAGCGCGTGTTCCGCGTCGATAAACGCCGCCGTGCCACCGGCTTGCTGCATCTGGGCGATGACGTGCAGCGTCAGCGTGGTTTTGCCGGACGATTCCGGTCCGTAGATTTCCACCACGCGCCCGCGCGGCAGACCGCCCAAGCCCAGCGCAATATCCAGCCCGAGCGAGCCGGAAGAGATGGTTTGAATGTCGCGCTCCACCGTGCCATCGCCCATGCGCATGATGGAACCTTTGCCGAACTGCTTTTCAATCTGGGCAAGCGCCGCAGCCAGCGCGGCGGCTTTGTTGTCTTTTTCAGTCATCTTTCTACGTGTTTTCGTTATGGGGTGGGCAATTATGGCACAGAGTTTGCTTTCGGCGAACGCTCAGGGCGTCGCCGCCGCCGCTTCGGGCGGCAGCGTGATGAAGCCGATTTTGCGCACACCGGCGCGCTGCGCGTGCGCCAGCGCCTGGGCGATGGCTTCATAGCGGGCATTGCGGTCGGCGTGTACATGCAGTTCGGCGTCTTCGCCCGCCTGTGCCAGCGCGTGCAGGCGCGCGTCGAAAGCGTCGGCGCTGAGGCGCTCGTTGTTCCACCACAGGCTGCCGTCGGCCTGAATGGTCAGCATCACCGCCTCGGGCGGCGGATGGTTCGCGGGCGCGTCGGCGTCCGGCAAGTCGATTTTGACGGCGTTGGTCATCAGCGGCGCGGTGATGATGAACACAATCAGCAGCACCAGCATCACATCGATGAGCGGCACCATGTTGATTTCCCCCATCGGGCGGTGCTGCGGGCTGCCGTGTGGGTCGAAACCGCCGAAACTCATGATTGCGCACCCCGCGTCGGGGTCAGACGCGCGCCGGTGGTCAGGTAATCGTGCAGGTCGTGCGCGAAGGCATCCAGCGATGCCAATTCCAGCCGGTTGGCGCGGGTGAAGGCGTTGTAGGCGAGCACGGCGGGAATGGCAACAAACAGGCCAAAGGCGGTCATGATCAGCGATTCGCCCACCGGCCCTGCGACCTTGTCGATGGTCGCCGCGCCCGAAGCGCTAATCTGGATGAGCGCGTGATAAATGCCCCAGACCGTACCAAAGAGACCGATGAACGGTGCCGTCGAACCAATGGACGCCAGCAGCGTCAGCCCGCTTTCCAGCCGCGCCGTGGCGGCAGCCAGCGACTGGCGCAGGGCGCGGGTGAGAAACTCGTGCGGGTCAATCGCCCCGCCTAGCGAGGTGACGCCTGCGGGCTGGCGCAGCCGCGCGGCAGCGTGTGCGCCTTGTTCGGCCAGCGCGGTAAAGCTGGAATCGGGCGCGCGCGCGCGCAAAGTCGCCAGCGCGCTGGCGTAATCGGGTGCCTCCCAAAAGTTTTCCGCCGCCTGCCGCGCGCCGCGTGCGCGCATCTGGCGCAGGATGCGCAGCACAATCAGCGCCCAGTTGAGTACCGACATCACGAAGAGCAAAACGGCAATGCCACGGATGACCCAATCGGCTTGCGCCCACAGGTGGCTGGCGCCGAAGGCATCGGTTGGCAAAGTAATGGCAGCAGAAGCAGGATTCATGTGGGCGAGTTTCCTTCCAGGCGGAAAATGATGGGGACGATGATTTCGCTTTCCATGGTCTCCTGCCCCCGCCGGGCGGGCACGAAGCGCCACTGTGCAACCGTCTCGCGCGCGGAATCATCCAGCCGCGCAAAACCAGAACTTTCCGCCAGCCGCACCATGAGTGCGCGCCCATCGGCGCCGACGCGCACGCGCAGCCGCACCGTGCCTTCCTCGCCCAGCCGCTTCGACAGTGCCGGATACGGCGCGGGCGGGTTGTGCAGATAGTCGGCATGATAGTGCGCAGCGGTAATTTGTACTGCCCCCACGCTCATGCCAGCCGCGCTTTGCGCGTCTGTCATTCGCTGCCCCCCGAGGGGGCCGCGCCCGCCTTGGGGCTGCCCGGCGGCGGGCGTTGCGGGCGCAGGTATGGTTTCGGATGCGGTTTGCGGCGCGGCTTGTGCAACGGGTTTGGGGGCGGGTTTTGGTGCGGGTTTGGGCGTGGCTTGCGCAACGGGTTTAGGGGCGGGTTTTGGTTTTTGTACAGGCGGCTTGGGCGCGGGTTTGGGTACAGGTTTCGGTTCAGCTTGTGCCACCTGTGCAGGCTCTGGCGTGGGCGCGGCTGGCGCAGCAGCGGCGGGTGCGGGCGCGGCAATCAGCGCAACCGTCACGGTTTCGGAACCCGAGTGCAGCGCCGGTGCCGGTGCGGCGAACACGCCGCTGTGCAGCAACGCCGCCGCCGCGCAGGCATGACCGAGCAGCGCAGCAAACAGCGCGAACGACCAATCTTTGCGGCGCGAAGACGAAGAATCAGCAAGCGTCACAGCCATGAACGGGTCAGGGAAGCAAAAACAGATGCATGAACAGCGCCGCCCCCGCCAGATACAACACCAGACGCGACGGCGCAAAGATTGTATGCGGGTGAGCGCCCCGCAGGCGAGAAGAAGCGGAGGTTTTCTGCGGCATGAGCAAGCGATCTCCTGTCTTTGTTATCAAGAATTGTTTTTATTTTAACGCAAAACAATTGCCGTGATTGAAAAAAATCGCACTCCATCCGCTGCACGCGGCAGGGCGCAATCGTTCGCCCCGGGCAGTTATGGATTCACCGACGCACGGAACATGCCACGGTGGTTGCGCCGGACACGACGCTGGGCGCGGGGCGTGGGCGGCGGAAAACCGATGGCGGCGGCGGGTGCGGTGTGGGTGCGGGGCGCAAAAAACCGCCCGGGTGGGCGGTTTTTTTGTGTGGGCGGGCGGTTAGATGGCGCCGATGGCGCGGATGAGGTCGGCGCGCAGGTCGGCGGTGGCTTCCAGCCCGATGGACAGACGAATCATGCCGTCATCAATGCCGGCGGCTTCGCGCACTTCGGGGGCAAGCCGCCCGTGCGTGGTGCTGGCGGGGTGGGTGATGGTGCTGCGCGAGTCGCCCAGATTGCCGGTGATGGAAAACAGGCGGGTGGCGTCGATGAAGCGCCACGCCGCTGCTTGCCCGCCTTCGAGGGAAAAACTGATGAGGTTGCCGCCCAGACGTTGCTGGCGGGCGGCCAGCGCGTGCTGCGGGTGCGAGGGCAGACCGGGGTAGAGCACGCGGCGCACGCCGGGCTGGTGTTCCAGCCATTGCGCCAGTTCCTGCGCGCTGGCGCAGGCGGCGGCGATGCGGGTGGGCAGGGTTTCCAGCCCTTTGAGGATGACCCAGGCGTTAAACGGCGAGAGCGCCGGGCCGGTGGTGCGCAGGAATTTGTAGATTTCCTGAATGTCGGCGCGTTTGCCGACCAATGCGCCGCCGAGTACGCGCCCTTGGCCGTCCATCATCTTGGTGGCAGAGTGCATGACGATGTCTGCGCCCAGCGTCAGCGGGCGCTGCAAAATGGGCGTGCAGAAGGAATTGTCGATGACCAGCCGGGCGCTGTTGCGGTGGGCAATGTCGGCGACGGCGGCGATGTCGACGATGTCCATGCAGGGATTGGAAGGCGTTTCGGCAAAAAACAGCCGCGTGTTCGGGCGCACGGCGGCGCGCCACGATTCGAGGTCGGTGGGTTGGGCAAAATCGCATTCAATGCCAAAACGCGGCAGCCAGGTGGCAAACATCTGCTGCGTGGAGGCAAACAGCCCCTGCGAGGCGACCAGATGGTCGCCCGATTTGAGCAGCGCCAGCACCAGCGCCAGCACCGCCGACATGCCCGAGGCGGTGACGACGGCATCTTCGCCGCCTTCCAGCGCGGCAAGGCGCGATTGCAGCATGGTGATGTTGGGGTTGGAAAAGCGCGAATAGACGTAGGCGTCGTCTTCGGCAAAGCGCGCGGCGGCCTCAGCGGCGTTGCGGTAGGCAAAGCTGGAGGTCAGAAACAGCGCTTCGCTGTGTTCGCCAAATTCGCTGCGCAGGGAGCCTGCGCGCACGGCAAGGGTGTCAATGCTGAGGGCGTGTTCGTTCATGGTTGTGTGTGTGGTTTGTGGTTTGTGGTTGGTTGTCAGTTGTCGGTGTCGCCGAGGTTGAGGTCAAGCTGACCGCTGTGGTTGGGGGCGGGCGGCGGGTTGTTGCGCAGTTGTTCGATGTCGAACAGATATTCGTCGGTGATGTCGCCGGTGACGTAGCGACCATCAAAACAGGAGGTTTCAAAGCGGCAGATGGACGGATTGACCGCGCTGACGGCGGCTTTGAGGTCTTCCAGGTCTTGATAGATGAGACCGTCGGCGCCGATTTCGCGGCAGATTTCTTCTTCGTCGTGCTCGGCGGCGATGAGTTCGCTGCGGGTGGGCATGTCGATGCCATAGACGTTGGCAAAGCGCACCGGCGGCGCGGCGCTGGCCAGATAGACTTCGCGCGCGCCCGAATCGCGCGCCATCTGCACGATTTCGCGGCTGGTGGTGCCGCGCACGATGGAGTCATCGACGAGCAGCACAGATTTGCCGCGAAATTCCTGCGGGATGGCGTTGAGCTTTTGGCGCACGGATTTTTTGCGCACCGCCTGCCCGGGCATGATGAAGGTGCGGCCAATGTAGCGGTTTTTCACGAACCCTTCGCGGTACGGCAGCCCCAGACGGCTGGCCAGCGAGAGCGCCGCCGGACGGCTGGAGTCGGGAATCGGGATGATGACGTCGATTTTCGCGTGCGGCAGCGTGGTGCGCAGGCGCTGGGCGAGGTATTCGCCCATCTTGACGCGCGATTCATAGACGGAAATGCCGTCGATGACCGAGTCGGGGCGCGCCAGATAGACGTATTCAAACATGCAGGGCGTGTGCAGCGTGTGGGCGGCGCACTGGCGGCTGCGAAAGTGCCCGTCGGCAGAAATCAGCACGGCTTCGCCGGGGGCAACGTCGCGCACCATGCGATAGCCGATTACGTCCAGCGCCACCGATTCCGAGGCAATCAGCCACTGCGGCTGGGCGCCGTCTTCGCCGTCGTTGCGCCCGAAAATCAGCGGGCGGATGCCGTAAGGGTCGCGAAACGCCAGCAGGCCGACACCGGCAATCATGACAATCACCGCATACGCACCCCGGCAGCGCTGGTGCACGCGCGAGACGGCGCGGAAGATGGCTTCGTCATCCAGACGCACGCCGCTGCTGGCCGCCTGCAATTCGTGGGCGAGCACGTTGAGCAGCACTTCGGAGTCAGAATTGGTGTTGATGTGGCGCAGGTCGGTGAGATAAATCTCGCGCTTGAGTTCTTCGGTGTTGGTGAGGTTGCCGTTATGCGCCAGCAGCAGGCCGAAGGGGGAGTTGACGTAGAAGGGCTGTGCCTCGGCAGGGTCGCGCGCTGCGCCCGCCGTGGGATAGCGCACGTGCCCGATGCCCATGTTGCCGGTGAGGTTGCGCATGTTGCGGGTGTGGAACACGTCGCGCACCAGCCCGGGGCCTTTGTGCATGAAAAAACGCTTGCCGTCGGTGGTGGCAATGCCGGCGGCATCCTGGCCGCGATGTTGCAGCACTTGCAGACCGTCGTAGAGCAACTGGTTGACCGGAGAGTTGGCGACGACTCCGATGATTCCGCACATGGTAGGGGTTCCTATGTTTTACGTGGTCGAGGGCGGGATGGATGCCGCAGGCTGCGGCACAAACAGGTCTGGTGGCAAATGCTTGTTCAGTTCGGGGGGCAGCAGGGGCAGCAGGTGGGTGTGAATGGCGGCGTCAATTTGCGGCGCGAACAGCGAATTGCGCCAGGAAGGGTCTTGCGCCAGCCCGATGAGTTTGCCGCCCAGAAAGAGCGCCAGCACGATGACCACGCCCCGTACAATACCGAAAAACAGCCCGAAGAGGCGGTCGACCGGGCGCAGCCCCAGCGTGCGGATGAGTTTGCGCAGCAGATAGCGCAACAGCCCCGCCAGCAGCAGGACGCCGAGAAAAATCAGCGCAAACCCGGCAACATGCCGCCAGCCGTCGTCCGCGATACTGCCTGCCAGCACGCGCGCGGCCAGCGGCGACCAGAACCAGGCGGCAGCCAGCGCCACCAGCCAGGAAAACAGCGCGACGACCTCGCTCACCAGCCCGCGCCATGCGCCGACTACTGCGGACAGCGCCAGAATGGCCATGACCGCGTAGTCGAAAAACGTGAGCACGGAAGAAGAATCGACTGGCGGCACCGTGGCGGCTTCCGGAAAAAGGTCACTGGGGCTGGACGGAGGGCGAGAAGTTGACGTCGGCTTTCAGGTTGCGGATTTTTTCCGCCGCCTGTTCCGCCGCTTCGCGGCTGTTGTAGCCGCTGACGCGGATGCGGGTCAGCTCGCCCGCCTTTTCGGTGTAGGCGTTGAAACCGCTTTTGCGCAGCGTGGCGACGATGCTTTTCGCCTTGTCGGCGTTGGAGACGGCGGCGACCTGCACGAGGTAACGCTTGCCGTCGCTACCCGCTTTGTCGCTGGCTTTGGGCGCGGCGGCGGGTTTGCGCCCTTCCAGCGCGGCGGCGGCGCGTTCGCGCTCGGCCTTGTCGGTTTGCGCTTTGTTGGTGTCGGGCTTGGGTTTTTGCGCCGGTTTTTCCGCCTTGGGCGTTTCTTCTTTTACCGGCGCGGCGGGCGCGGGCGCGGCTGCTTCGGGCGTGGTTGCCGGGGCGAGCGGTGCCAGCGGCGCGAGCGGCGCAGTCTGCGCGGCAGAGGGCGTTTCTTTCACCGGCGCGGCAGGCGCGGGGGCGGGGGCGTCGGAGGCGGAGACGGACGCGGGCAGCGGCATGGCTTCTTCGTCTTGCTGCGCGTCTTCCGGCGCGGCGGGTGCGGCGCTCGGCGTGATGGTGCCGCTGGCTTCGGCAGACGGCTGCGGCGCGGCAGTTTCCGGCGCGGCGGCGGCGAGTTGCTCTTCGGGCGGCGGCGCGGGCATGTCGGGAATGCTGATGTTCAGCTCGCCTTCGGGCAGCGCCGGTTCGGAATCCATCAGCGAAGGCAGGATGAGTGCGGCGAGCAGCACAAGGGCAATGGCGCCGACCAGACGGCGGCGGGCGCGTTTTTTCAGGTCGATGTCGGCATTGTCGGGCACGGGCAAGGCTCCACGGCAGGGTTAGGGCTGGAGGGTTCGCAGGACTTCTGCGACGGTCAGAAACGAGCCGAAGGCGACGATTCTATCATTGTCGCCGATGGCTTCACGCGCTTGCGCAAAGGCGGCGGCGGCACTTTCGGCAACTTCTACGGGCGCATTGCTGTGGGCGCGCACGGCGTTTGCCAGACGCTCGCCATCCAGTCCGCGCGGGCCGGGCAGGGGTGCGACGTGCCAGTGGTCGATGCGCGGGGCGATTGCCTGAATGACGCCGTCGATGTCTTTATCGGCGAGCATGGCGAAGACGGCGCGGGTGTGCGGGGAAAACGTCTGCCCCAGTGCCTGCGCCAGCACGCGCGCGGCCTGCGGGTTGTGCGCCACGTCCAGCACAATGGTGGGGCGACCGGGCAGGGTCTGGAAACGTCCGGCAAGCTGAACCTGCATCAAGCCTTGCCGCACCGCCTGCATCGGGCAGGGCAGACGTTCGCGCAAAGTATCCAGCGCGGTGAGCGCGATGGCGGCGTTGATGAGTTGATGCGCGCCGCGCAGCGCCGGATGCGCCAGCCCGCCGCGTTTGTTGATGCCCGCGCCGCCCGGGGCGCTGCGCCGCCAGTAGCGCCACTGAATGCCTTCGTTTTCAAAACCAAAGTCTTGTCCGAGCACCCATAGCGGCGCGCCAACCTGCTGCGCGTGCGCGATGAGCGATTCCGGCGGCTGTGCATCGCCGCAGATGGCGGGACGCTGGGCGCGAAAAATGCCGCTTTTTTCGCGCCCAATGGCTTCGCGGTCGGCGCCCAGAAAATCGGTGTGGTCAAGGGCGACGCTGGTGACGATGGCGCAGTCGGCATCCAGAATATTGACGGCATCGAGCCGCCCGCCCATGCCCACTTCCAGCACCCAGACTTCGGGCACGGGCGTGCCGACGGGCGGGTGCAGAAAATAGTGCCAGGCGGCGAGCGTGCCGTGTTCAAAGTAGGTCAGCGGCGTGTCGCCGCGCGCGGCTTCCACGGCGGCGTAAGCGGCGGCGAGTGTGGCGGCATCGGCGGGCACGCCGTCGATGCACACGCGCTCGGTGTAGTCGAGCAAATGCGGCGAACTATAACGGGCGATGTGCTGACCTGCGGCGCGCAAGATGGCGTCCAGCATGGCGCAGGTGGAGCCT
Organism: Rhodocyclaceae bacterium; assembly: GCA_017553285.1. Taxonomy (GTDB): domain Bacteria; phylum Pseudomonadota; class Gammaproteobacteria; order Burkholderiales; family Rhodocyclaceae; genus JAFZMK01. The sequence goes on along the minus strand of JAFZMK010000271.1, from coordinate 19,802 downwards.
TTGCCGTTGGTGCCCGCGACGGTGAAAATGGGCGGCAGACGGGGAGATTCGCCCGCCAGCCGTTGCCAGACGGCGCGCACGCGCTCCAGGCCAAGCTGGATGGGCGCGGCTGCGTGGCGCGCTTCCAGCGTCGCCAGCCAGTCGGCCAGCGTGTGCGGGGCGGCGGTCATGGTGGCGTGGCTCAGGCGGCGGGCTGCGATTGCGGGTGCAGCAAGGCGATGAGATGCGCGAGTTTGTCGCGCATCTCGCGCCGGTCGACAATGCCGTCTACCGCGCCTTTTTGCAGCAAAAATTCCGCGCGCTGGAAGCCTTCGGGCAGTGTTTCGCGCACCGTTTGCTCGATGACGCGCGGGCCGGCAAAGCCAATCAGCGCGCCGGGTTCGGCCAGCACGATGTCGCCCATGAAGGCGAAACTGGCCGAGACACCGCCGGTGGTCGGGTCGGTGAGCACGCTGATGAAGGGCAAGCGCCGCTGCGCCAGACGGCGCAGCGCGGCGGTGGTTTTGCTCATCTGCATCAGCGAGAGCAAGCCTTCCTGCATCCGCGCCCCGCCCGAGGCGGTAAAGCAGACAAAAGGCGCGCCGCGCCGTTCGGCTTCCAGCACGCCGCGCACGAAACGCTCACCGACCACCGAACCCATCGAGCCGCCCATGAAGTTGAACTCAAACGCGCCCGCCACCAGTGGCCGCCCGTGCAGGTGGCCGCTGAGCACGACGAGGGCTTCGCTCTCATTGGCGGCCTTGCGCGCGTCGGCAACGCGGTCCGGATATTTGCGCGAATCGCGAAAGCGCAGCGGGTCTTGCGTCTGCACACCGGCGGCGATTTCCACGCGCTCGGCGTCTTCATCCAGCAGCGCAAGCAAACGCGCGCGCGCGCCGATGCGCAGGTGATGATTGCAGCGCGGGCAGACGAAAAGGTTTTTTTCCAGTTCGGTGCGGTAGAGCACCGTCTCGCAGCCCTTGCATTTGAGCCACAGCCCTTCGGGGATGGATTTTTTTGAATCGGACTTCTGGATGCGCGGCGGCAGGATGCGGGAAAGCCAGTTCATTGGGCGGCTCCGTGAAGTTGGTCAAGGGCAGTGCGCAGACTGCCGAGAAATTCGCCCGCAGCCCGGTGCATTGCCGGGGTATCGCTGGCGGCTTCAAGAATTTCAATCAGACGGCTGCCGATGATGACGCCATCGGCGGCAGCGCCGATTTTTTGCGCTGAGGCGGCATCGCGCACGCCAAAGCCCACCGCCACCGGCAGCCCGGTGGCGGCGCGGATGGCGGGAATGCGCGCGCTCACGGCGGCAGTATTCAGCGTTGCTGCGCCGGTCACACCGATGAGCGAGACGTAATACAGATACCCGCGCCCGGCGGCGGCGACTTCGTGCAGGCGCGCCTCGGTGGACGTGGGCGCGAGCAAAAAGATGGGGTCGATTTCGGCGGCAGCGAGCGCGGCGGCAAACTCGGTGCATTCCTGCGGCGGGTAGTCGACGGTGAGCACGCCATCGACGCCCGCATCTTGCGCGTGCTGGATAAAGGTCGGGTAGCCCATCGCCTCAATCGGGTTGGCATAGCCCATCAGCACCACGGGCGTGTGCGCGTTCTGCTGGCGAAACTGGGCGACGCAATCAAACACGCGCGCCAGCGTCATGCTGCCGGCAATCGCCTGTTCGCTGGCGCGCTGGATGACCGGGCCGTCGGCCATCGGGTCGGAAAACGGCACGCCCAGTTCGATGATGTCCGCGCCGTGTTCGACCAGCGTGTGCATGAGCGGCACGGTGTGTTCCCGGTCGGGAAAACCGGCGGTGAGAAACGGAATCAGCGCGCGGCGGCCTTGCTGGCGCAGATGTGCAAAGGTGGATGCGATTCGGGACATGGTGTGCGCTTATCGTTGTAGGTTGCCGTATTCTGCAACGGTGTGCATGTCTTTGTCGCCTCTGCCAGAAAGGTTGACCAGCACGATGGCATCAGCAGGCAGCGTGGGCGCGATGCGCGCGGCGTGCGCCAGCGCGTGCGAACTTTCCAGCGCGGGCAAAATGCCTTCGGCGCGGGTCAGCGCGTGAAAGGCGGCGAGCGCCTCTTCGTCCGTGGCGGCGACGTATTGCACGCGCCCGGTCTCCTGCAACCAGGCGTGTTCGGGGCCGACGCCCGGGTAATCCAGCCCGGCAGAGACCGAATGCGCTTCCATGATTTGCCCGTCAGCATTTTGCAGCAGCATGGTGCGGTTGCCGTGCAGCACACCGGCGCGCCCGCAGCCGAGCGCGGCAGCGTGAAACGGGGTGTCCAGCCCTTTGCCTGCGGCTTCCACGCCGGTCAGGCGCACGTTTGCCTCATCCAGATAGGGATGGAAAATGCCGATGGCGTTCGAGCCGCCGCCCACGCAGGCGATGATTTCATCAGGCTGGCGACCGGCGAGTTTCACCATCTGCTCGCGGCATTCATGACCAATGATGCTTTGAAAATCGCGCACCATCTGCGGATACGGATGCGGACCGGCAACCGTGCCGATGATGTAGAAGGTATCGGCAATGTTTGTGACCCAGTCGCGCATTGCTTCATTCAGCGCGTCTTTCAGCGTGCGACTGCCCGATTCGACGGCGCGCACTTCCGCGCCCAGCAGTTTCATGCGATAGACGTTGCTGGCCTGACGGCGCATGTCTTCCGCGCCCATATACACCACGCAGGGCAGCCCGTAGCGGGCGGCGACCGAGGCGGTGGCAACACCATGCTGCCCCGCGCCGGTTTCGGCAATGATGCGCTTTTTGCCCATGCGCCGCGCCAGCAGCGCCTGCCCGATGCAGTTATTGACCTTGTGCGAACCGGTGTGGTTGAGGTCTTCGCGTTTGAGATAAATCTGCGCCCCGCCCAGTTGCTGCGACCAGTTGCGGGCGTGGTAAATCGGACTGGGGCGACCTACGTAATGCGCCATCTCGTGCTGAAACTCTGCCCAGAAACGTTCGTCTTCGCGCACGCGCTGCCAGGCATCGGTCAGCTCGGTAAGCGCGGCAATCAGCGTTTCCGAGACAAACACGCCGCCAAAGCGACCAAAATGGCCGTGTTCATCGGGCTGCGAAAACGGGCTGTTGCCGGTGGTGCGGTTCAATTGTGATTCTCCTCGTCTGCCGCGCGCACAGCGCGCACAAAGGCGGCGATGCGGGCGGCGTCTTTTTGTCCTTTCGCCACTTCCACGCCGCTGGAAACATCCACCGCCCACGGGCGCACGCGGCGCACGGCATCAAAAACATTGTGCGGCGCAAGCCCGCCCGCAAGGACGATGCGCACGCCCGGCAAGGCGGGAATCAGCGACCAGTCAAACACTTCGCCGCCGCCGCCGTAGCCGCGCGCATCCGCATCGAGCAAAATGCCCTGTGCGCCGCGATGGCAGGCGCAGAAGTCTAGCAGATTCAGCCCCGGACGAACCCGCGCCGCTTTCAGCCAGGGACGACCAAAACGGGCGCAGAAACTTTCCGGCTCATCACCATGAAATTGCAGCAACTGCACGGGAACTTCGTCCAACACGGCGCGAACTTCGTCAAACGTCGGATTCACAAACAACGCCGTCAGGGTCACAAACGGCGCCGCCTCGCGGCACAGCGTGCGCGCGCGGGCAAGGTCGACGGCGCGCGCGCTGTGCGGATAGAACACAAAACCCAGCGCATCCGCCCCCGCTTCGCAGGCGGCGGCAACGTCGGCTTCGCGGGTCAGCCCGCAAATCTTGATGCGGGTGCGGCGGGGGAGAGGGGTTTGGTTCGTCATGATGGATGGGGGTGTGGCACGGGCAACGTGGGCGGCACAAACCAGTCGCCGCCGTGCGGCAGACCAAAACGGGCAGGATAGCGCACGCCGCAAAAATACAAACCATCGGCGGAAAACGTCGGCGCGGCCAGACGGCGATCGCGCGCCGCCAGCACGCGGGCGGGCTGCTCTGGCGGCGTGCGCCCCGCGCCCACATACACCAGCGCGCCGACGAGGTTGCGCACCATGTGGTGCAAAAACCCGTTCGCTGCAAAATCAAAGACAATCAGCGCATCTTGCCGCAAGATGTCCAAACGATGCAGGATTTTCACCGGCGATTTTGCCTGACAGCCCGCCGCGCGAAAGGCGGAAAAATCGTGTTCGCCCAGCAGCGGTTGCGCCGCCGCGCGCATGGCGGCGACATCCAGCCGCTGATGAAACCAGCCCACGCGGCGCGCCAGCAGCGCCGGGCGCACCGGCGCATCCAGCAGCAAATAGCGGTAGCGCCGACATTCGGCGCGGAAGCGGGCGTGAAAATCGTCCTCTGGCACCAGTTCATGCGACCAATGCACGGCAATTTCCGGCGGCAGCAAACTATTGGCACCGCGCACCCACGCCTGCGCGCCGCGCGATGCGTGCGTATCAAAATGCGCCACCTGCGCCGTGGCGTGCACGCCGGTATCGGTGCGTCCGGCGCAGTGCAGCCGCACCGCCTCGCCCGCGATGCTGGCCAGCGCCGCTTCCAGCGTATCCTGCACGGTACGCACGCCGCGCTGACTCTGCCAGCCGCAAAACGCCTCGCCCGCGTATTCCAGCCCCAACACGATGCGCCGCACGCTACTCATGCCAGCCTTCCCGTGCAAACAACCAACACCGCCAGCAGCAGCGCGGGCAGCGCAAAATCGTGCCAGCGCACAGCGGGCTGTTCCAGCACCACGCTGGGCGCGGTCTCTTCCTCCTCGCCCGGCGCGATGCTTTGCAAGCAATGCTGCCAAAATTCGCGCAACTGCCCGCGTTCGGCCTCCTGCAACACCAGCAGCGTGCGCAGCGCCAGCCGATCGCGCGGAAAGCCCAGCGCCGCCAGCGGACGCGCCAGCGCATACACGCCGCAGACCAATCGCGCAGGCGGCAGCCATTCCAGCAACAGTGCCACGCACAGCACGCTCGCCAACAGCCGTCCGCCATGCAGCGCCGCCTGCGCCAATCCCTCAAACGTAGGCGACAAACGCGGCCAATCCGCCCACAACACTTCGCCGGGCGTGCCCCAGGCAAAGAACGCGACGAGCATGACCCAAAACACCAGCAAGCGCCGCAACAAACGCACGCTGCGCCCCCGCGCCCCCGCTACGCAAACCACTGCCAACGCCGCACATGCCAGCGCCAGCGGCGCACCGCGCAACACCTGCACCCAGCCCACCACCAGCAACCAGCAAGCCAGCCAGGTACCGGGATGCAACGCAGCGGAAAAAGGGGAAGACAGGGGCACGACGCGAAGAAAGGGCAAAACGGCAAAGGCTTGCGATTGTGCGCCTTTCCCGCATGGCGCGGCAAGCGGCGCGGGCAGGTTCCGCGAAAAAATCGCTGCGCAGGCGCAGTATTTGAGCCAGTTGAGGTGGGAAAATAGATGCCCGAACACGGTTTTGACGTGGACGAGTGGCAATCTGCAAGGAGGCACGGCGATGGAAGCGGAACAGGCACAAAACAAGGGCGGGCTGGACGCGCTCGCCGCCCGTCTGGATGCGCGCTACCGGCAAGAGCGGAAAGCGCGGGAAGTGGTAGAGAAGATCAAGCAGACGCCGCCGCTGGATGCAAATGCAACGTGGCGGGAGGTTACTATGTGGAAGGCGTTGGAAGCATCTGCGTGTGAGACGGGAGCAGAGCGGATAACGAAGGAAGATCTGGATAGTTTCTTCTGGATAGATGCGTGCACCGACGAGAGGGAACAGGCGAAGATGCGCGCCAGAAGATCGATGCCGTTTGGCGGCAAGGGCATCCCCCCCGTGTTGCTGTTCTTGATTGGTGTTGTCCTGTTTTCAATGAAGACAGGCACGCCGTTGATGTCCGTGATTGCTGGTGCACCGATACTGATAATCGGGTTTGCGCTCGCTGGCTGCGTGGCGGGGCTGCTGTTTGGCGGCGTTGGGGTTGTCGCGCTCATGATTTTTGCGCTCCTTTCGCTGTTTGCGTGATGCACGTATAGAAACAGAAGGATCGGAGGAAGTCATGACTGAACAAGATCTGGATTTTTACATGCGGTATCGAGAGCGGCACTTCAGGCGGTTGGCACGGATCGGCGAGTTTCGCTACTACTGGCGCACGTCTGGCGGCGGCGAGAGAGCCAAACACGTGCTGCTGTTCTTGCTGGCTGTGGGAGTGTTTTTGCTCGCGTCTGGTCTGCCTTTACCGTCCGTGATCATGGCCGTCCCTCTGTTGGTGATCGGGGGCGTGCTCGGTAATTGCTTGGTAATGCTGCTTTTCGGCGAAGCCGGATTGATTGCGTTCGCACTCGTTGCTCTCCTTTCGCTGTTTGCGTGACGGGCTACGACGCAAACACCTGCCGCTGCGCCGTGTTCAGGCGGTCGACGAGGTCGTTCAGGGTGTCCTCGATGCGGGCGATTTCGCCGGTAAAGTGGGTGCGTTTGAAACGTGTGCGCCGTGCGCGGGCAAAAAAACAGGCACCCGTGGGTGCCTGTTTGGTGTGACGGAGAAAAGCGCGCGGCTTAGCTGTCGAGCTGGGCTTGCAACTGGCGGGCTTTTTCTTGCTGTTGCGGGTTGCCTTCGCGGATGACTTCTTCAATCAGTTCGCGGGCACCTTCTTTGTCGCCCATTTCGTCATAGGCGCGGGCAAGGTCGAGCTTGGTGTCGACTTCGTCCGGTTCGTTGGCAAGCGTGGCACCTTCGTTGACGCCGACTTTGTCTTCTCCCAGACCCAGATCGAAGTTGAGTTCGCCCGCTTCGGTGTCATTGCCACCCAGGTCGATGTCGAGCGTCTCACCAGCAGGTGCTTGCGCACCGGCTTCGGCGGCAGGTCCTTCGCTGGCGACGATGGTGCGCTCCAGGTTGGCGTCATGCGCCGGGCTGGAGGGGGCGGAGGAGACGGGGTCGTCGCCCATGTCCAGATCGAAGGTCAGCGGCGGGACATCGAGGTCGGCTGCGGGTGCGGCAGCAGGCGCTGCGGCAGGCGCGGCAGCGGCAACTTGCTGCGCGGCAGGGGCGGCACCACCGCTTTGATACAGCGGGTTTTCCGGATCCAGTTCGCGACCCAGTTCGGCTGCCTTGTTCCATTCCGCACCCTTGCCGCCGGTGAGCGTGTACAGCTCGGTGGCGGTGAGGCCGAATTGGTCGACATCCTGAAGCTGCGAGTAGCATTCGAGGAGCTTGACGTGCAGGTCAGGACGGGCACTGTTGGCCTTGATGGCGTCTTGCAGGATGCCAACGGCAGCTTCCGCACGGCCATAGCCGAGATAGACATCGGCTTCGGCAATCGGGTCGACGCCCACTTCGCTATCGTCCGTGTTGTCCATCTGGGCGAAGTCGGTCTGCGCGTCGTCGACAGAGGTGTCGACCGTCTGGCCGCCCATTTCGCCGAACTGGGAAGGCGGCTCGTCGTCTTCCTCTTCTTCTTCGTTGTCGTCATCACCCATCGGCTGCTCGGACATGTCGTCCACAAAGCCGGAGTCGTCGTCGATGAATTCGTCTTCTTCGGCTTGCTGACGGGCATTGCGGATGCGGGAGATGCCGTAAATGAGCGCCAGCAGGGCGAGGAGACCGCCACCAATCAGGGGCAGGCTCAGCGAGCTTTCTTCAGCAGGCGGCGTGGTCGGTTCGGAGACCGGCGCCGGTGCCGGTGCCGGCTCTTCAGCAGGCGGGGTTTCTTCGACCGGCGCGACGGTGTCGCTGTCCGTAAATTGCGGCGCGGGCGCTTCTTCTACCGCTGCCGGGGCTTCTTCGGCGGCGGGCACCGGTTCGGCGGCGGCGTCGGCAGGCGCTTCGGCGGCAGGTTCGGCAGCAGGCGGGGTTTCGACCGCTGCGGGTTCCGGCGCGGGCGCAGGCTCAGGCTGCTGCACGTCGATGGCAGGCGGCGCTGCCGGTTCGGCAGCCGGTGCCGGCGCTGCGGCGGGCAGGGCGGTGAGTTTCTTCAGGTCTTCAACCATGCTTTCCAGTTCGGAAACACGCTGGTTGGATTCTTGCAGCGCGGCTTCCTTGCTGGCGAGTTCTTCTTGCAGCGCGCTGATGCGGGCATCCTTGCCGGAGTCATCGGCCTGCATACCGCCAGAGACGACAACACGGTCGCCCGTGGCGGATTGATCCGCCGGGGCAACCGGCGCGGAGATGGTGCCGGTGCTGCTGCGGGCACCTTCGCCCGCGTCGGCAACCGGGGTTTGGTCGGCAACGCCGGCCAGACGGTTGCGGTAGGAGTTGAAGTCTGCGGCCTGGGCACGCACCTGACGGCGCGCTTCGCGACGGTCGACCGCTTCGATGGCGTCGGCATCGGGCATACGCAGGATGGCACCGGCGCGCAGACGGTTGACGTTGCCGTCAATGAAGGCATCCGGGTTGGCGCGCAGCAGGGCGATGAGCATTTGATCCAGATTGCCGCTGCCGCCCAGTTGACGACGGGCAATGGCCGAGAGGGTGTCGCCACGCACGACGCGGTATTCTTCGCCACCGCCAGAGGCCACCGGCGCGGGGGCGCGCTCTTCGCGCTCTGCCGGGGCGGCAGGCTGCGCCGAGGGCTGGGCGACGGCAGGCGCAGGTTGCGCAATTGACGGGGCGGCATCGGCAGGAATGCGCGTTTCGCGGATGGTTTCCTGCGGCATACGCGAGCTGTCGTATTCGTGCGCCACGGTGGGCGTGGGCGGCGTGACGAGCGGCGCGGAGGCTTTGGCCGGCGCGGAAACGCCTTCGACCGGGTCGAGCAGGAAGGTGTATTCGCGGGTGGCGCTGCCTTCTTGCCAGTCGAGGGCGATGACCATGTCAACAATCGGTTCATTGACCGGCTGCTGGCTGGTGAGCTTGATGAAGGTGCGCTTGCCACGTTGTTCGACCGAGGTGGCAATTTCCGTCATCAGCAGGGAATAGGGGATGTTGGCGCGCTGGAAGGCGTCCATGTCGGCAATGCGGGCGCTGAGCTGGCGCGCTTCGCCGGGGGCGGCGCTGACTTCAATTTCAGCGTTCAGCGGTTGCCCCAAACCACTTTTAACATGGATGTTGCCCAGACCGGCGGCCTGAACTCCGAGCGGCAGGGCTGCAATGGCTGCCGCGAGAATGGAAGTTCTGAGTTTGGCGTTCATGGATGATGACCCAGCAAAATGTTTCGGGAAAAAGAGAAGAGTGCCGTTAAAAATATCACGTTGCGTAACAATTTGCTTGCTTTTTACGTTCAATCAGGCAGTTTTTTGTTGCAGTTCGGCAAGATTGTGGTCATTCCTGCAACAAGATACGTAACATTCTGCGCAACGGCTCGGCAGCGCCCCAGAGGAGTTGGTCGCCGACCGAGAAGGCGGTGAGGTATTCGCCGCCCATGGCCATCTTGTGCAGACGCCCGACGGGGACGGTGAGCGTGCCGGTGACGGCGGCGGGCGTGAGTTCGCGCTCGGTGACTTCGCGCTCGTTGGGCACCAGTTTGACCCAGTCGTTGGCAGAGGCGATGAGCGATTCGATGTCCGCCAGCGGCACGTCTTTCTTGAGCTTGATGGTGAAGCCTTGCGAGTGGCAGCGCATGGCGCCGATGCGCACACACAGGCCGTCGACGGGGATGCTGCCGGGGGTGCGGAAGGGCGGTTTTCCCAAAATCTTGTTACATTCTGCGCCGCCTTTCCATTCTTCTTTGCTCTGGCCGTTTTCGACGGGTACGTCAATCCACGGGATGAGGCTGCCGGCCAGCGCGGTGTTGCGGAAGTTTTTGGTGGGGAAGTCGGCGCTGCGCAGGGTGGTGGAGACTTTGCGGTCGATGTCCAGAATGGCGCTGGCGGGGTCTTTCAGGTCGTCGGCGACGGCATGATGCAGCGCGCCCATCTGGGCGAGCAGCTCACGCATGTTTTGCGCGCCGGCACCGGAGGCGGCTTGATAGGTCATGGCGGAAATCCATTCCACCAGGTCGGCGTGGAAGAGACCGCCCAGCGCCATGAGCATCAGCGAGACGGTGCAGTTGCCGCCAATCCAGTCGCGCCCGCCACGGGCGAGGGCATCACGGATGACGTTTTCATTGACCGGGTCGAGCACGATGACGGTGTGCTCTTTCATGCGCAGGGTGCTGGCGGCGTCAATCCAGTGCCCTTTCCAGCCGGATTCGCGCAGTTTGGCGTAGGTGGCGTTGGTGTAGTCGCCGCCCTGGCAGGAGACGAGGATGTCGCAGGCGGCGAGCGCTTTGAGATCATGCGCATCGAGCAGCGGGCTGTCGGCTTCTTTGCCGCCAAAGACGGGGGCGGGCGCGCCTGGGTTGGAGGTGGAGAAATAACGCGGGTTGAAGAGGGCGAAGTCGTTTTCTTCGGCCATGCGGTGCATGAGTACGGAGCCGACCATGCCGCGCCAGCCGATAAGTCCTGTGGTTTTCATGTGGGTTCTCGAAAGTTGGCAAGAAAAAAGTGGAAAAGTTTTACAGCGCCGCCAGCACGGCATCACCCATCTCGCGGGTGCCGATGGTGCGTGTGCCGCCTTCGGCGATGTCGGCGGTGCGCAGCCCTTGTGCCAGCACCTTTTGCACGGCGGCTTCAATGCGGGCGGCTTCGGCTTCGAGACTGAAGGTGTGGCGCAGCATCATGGCGGCGGAAAGGATGGTGGCCAGCGGGTTGGCGATGTTTTTGCCGGCGATGTCTGGCGCCGAGCCGTGCGAGGGTTCGTACAGCCCTTTGTTGTGCTCGTCCAGCGAGGCAGAGGGCAACATGCCGATGGAGCCGGTGAGCATGGCGGCTTCGTCCGAGAGGATGTCGCCAAAAAGATTGCCGGTGACGATGACGTCAAACTGCCTCGGTTCGCGCACAAGCTGCATGGCGCAGTTGTCGACCAGCATGTGCGAGAGGGTGACATCCGGATATTCCGGGGCGAGTTCGTTCATTACGTCGCGCCACAGTTGCGTGGTTTCCAGCACGTTCATTTTGTCGACCGAGCACAGCCGCTTGCCACGCTTGCGCGCGGCATCGAAGGCGACGCGACCGATGCGGCGGATTTCGCCCTCGTTATAGTGCATGGTGTTGAAGCCGAAACGCTGCCCATCGCGCATTTCGACGCCGCGCGGCTGGCCGAAGTAAATGTCGCCAGTGAGTTCGCGCACAATCAGGATGTCCAGCCCGGCGACCAGTTCGGGTTTCAGCGACGAGGCGTTGGCCAGTTCTTTATAGAGGATGGCGGGGCGCAGGTTGGCGAACAGTCCGAGGTCTTGACGGATGCCCAGCAGACCGCGTTCGGGGCGTTGTTCGCGCGGCAGGTTATCCCATTTCGGACCGCCGACGGCACCGAGCAAGACGGCATCTGCCGCGCGGGCAAGTTGGCGGGTGGCGTCAGGATAGGGGTCGCCCGTGGTGTCGACGGCAATGCCGCCGAGCAGGGCTTCTTCAACCTCGGCTTGTGGCACCAGTGCTTGCAGTACGCGGACGGCTTCGCGGGTGATTTCGGGGCCAATGCCGTCGCCGGGCAGGACGCAGATTTTCATGGGAACAGGTTCCTTGCGGGAAAGTGGGCGGTTCAGCGGAAAAAGTACGGGTGACGCTCGCGGTGGGCGGCTTCAAAGGCGCGGATGGCGTCGGCATGGCGCAGGGTCAGACCGATGTCGTCCCAGCCGTTGAGCAGGCATTCTTTGCGGAAGGCATCGACTTCAAAGGCGATGCTGCGCCCGTCCGGACACTGGATGCGCTGCGCGGGCAGGTCGATGACCAGACGATAGCCGGGCGTGGCCAGCGTTTGCTGAAACAGGGTGTCGATTTCCGCCGCCGGCAGCACGATGGGCAGGATGCCGTTTTTGAAGCAGTTGTTGAAGAAAATATCGGCAAACGATTCGGCGAGGATGGCGCGAAAACCGTAATCGAGCAGCGCCCACGGGGCGTGTTCGCGCGATGAGCCGCAGCCGAAATTTTGCCGCGTGAGCAAAATTTGCGCGCCTTCATAGCGCGCCTGATTGAGCGGGAAATCGGGGTTTTTCGGACGCGCGGAGCAATCTTGCCCGGGTTGGCCAACGTCCAGATAGCGCCATTCGTCAAACGCATTGGGGCCGAAGCCGCTGCGGTGGATGGATTTGAGGAATTGCTTGGGGATGATGGCGTCGGTGTCGACGTTGTTGCGGTCCAGCGGCGCGACCAGTCCGTCGAGGTGGGTAAAGGCTTCCATTATTGGGCGGCTTTTTCGATGGCTTGACCGCCTTTTTGAATATCCCGGCCAACGCCCTTGACGGTGTTGCAGGCGGCGGTGCCCAGTGCGATGAGGCAGGCGAGAATCAGGGGAAGTTTTTTCATGATGGGATACCTCCGTGAAAGGATGAGACAGGGAAAAAGTCAGCGCAGGCGGCGCACGTCGGTGAAGTGACCGGCAATGGCGGCGGCGGCGGCCATGGCGGGGCTGAGCAGATGCGTGCGCCCGCCCGCGCCTTGACGACCTTCAAAATTGCGGTTGGAAGTGGAGGCGCAGCGTTCGCCCGCGCCGAGGCGGTCGTTATTCATCGCCAGACACATGGAACAGCCCGGTTCGCGCCATTCAAAACCGGCGGCGGTGAAAATTTTGTCCAGCCCTTCGGCTTCGGCCTGCCGTTTGACCAGACCGGAACCGGGCACAGCGAGCGCCTGTTTGATGTTGGCGGCGATGCGCTTGCCTTGCAGGATGTGCGCGGCGGCGCGCAGGTCTTCAATGCGCGAGTTGGTGCACGAGCCGATGAAGACGCGGTCGACCGAAATGCTTGCCATCGGCGTGCCGGGCGTCAAGTCCATATATTGCAGGGCGCGCGCCATGCCTTGCCGGCGCACGGGGTCGGCTTCCTGCGCCGGGTCGGGCACGACGCCGTCAATGCCGGTGACCATCTCGGGCGAGGTGCCCCAGGTGATTTGCGGCACGATGCGGGCGGCATCAAGAACAATGGTTTTGTCGAACACCGCGCCCTCGTCCGAATGCAGGGTTTTCCAGTAGGCGACGGCTTGCTCCCATTGTTTGCCTTCGGGCGAGAAGGGGCGGCCACGCAGGTAGTCGATGGTGGTGTCATCGACGGCGACAAAGCCCATGCGGGCACCGCCTTCGATGGCCATGTTGCACAGCGTCATGCGCCCTTCCATGCTGAGGGCGGTGATGGCGCTGCCGGCAAATTCGATGGCGTAGCCGGTGCCGCCCGCCGTGCCGATGCGCCCGATGATGGCCAGTGCAATGTCTTTGGCGGTGACGCCCTCGCCGGTCTGCCCATCAACGCGGATGAGCATGGTGCGGGATTTTTTCTGCAACAGGCATTGCGTGGCCAGGACGTGCTCGACTTCGGACGTGCCGATGCCGTGCGCGAGACAGGCGAAAGCGCCGTGTGTGGAGGTGTGCGAATCGCCGCAGACGACGGTCATGCCCGGCAAGGTGGCACCGTTTTCCGGGCCGATGACGTGCACGATGCCCTGGCGTGAATCACGGAACGGGAAATACGCCAGCACGTTTTGCCCGCGCAGGTTGCTGTCGAGCGTTTCGATTTGCTGGCGGGAGACGGGGTCATCAATGCCCGCGATGCCTGCTGACCAGTTGGTCGTCGGCGTGTTGTGGTCGGCGGTGGCGACGATGGAACGGCTGCGCCACGGCTGGCGCCCGGCCAGACGCAGTCCTTCAAAGGCTTGCGGGCTGGTGACTTCGTGAATCAGGTGGCGGTCGATGTAGAGCAGGCCGGTGCCGTCGGCCTCTTCGCGGACGAGGTGGCTATCCCACAGTTTCTGGTACAGTGTTCGGGCAATCATGGGCGCTTGGGGCGTGCAGTGAAGCCGTCCATTATTCCACAGCTTGCGGTGTAGCAGTGCACCGTTTTCGTCAAATTGTCGGACGGCATGTCGTGGTAAGGTTCGCCTCTTCCTGTTCCGTTTCTAAATGTTTTGGCGCGCCGGTGATGGCTCGTCATTGTCTTTATGGGATTCGGTTATGGCCGCACAACAACCTTCTGAAATTGCCCGCGATGTGCTGATTCTTCTGGCCAAGCGCCGCTTGCAGCCGTCGCCGGAAAACTTCGCCGCCATCTATTATGAAGTGGCGAAAGAACCCAATGTCTTGCAGGGTATCGAAACCTTGCTGAAAAAAGTGGCGTCCCGCCTGCCCGCACAAGGCGGCGAGCAGACCCGCGCCATCAAGCAGATGCAGGCGGCGCTGGGCGAGACCAATCTGGAAGAGGCGGAAAAGGCGTTTTCGCAATGGCTGAAATCGTTTTCGCCCGAAGACCTGCAATGGAACACGCTGATTGACCAGTTGCTGCGCCAGTGGGAGACGAACCAGGCAGGCTGGACGACGGCGCGCAAGCGCGAATCGCTCGACCGCGTGCTGCTCACGCAAAGTGCTTCCATGCTGTATTCGCGCCTGCAAGGCTTGTTGCAGGCGTGGGCGCGCACGCCCGAAGGCGGCGGCGAGGCGGTGCTGGAAGGCGAATTGCCGCCGGAGGTCGCGCCGACCAGCCGTCCGGTGCGCAGCGATGCCGCGCCGGCAGCACCGATGACTGCTGCCCCGCAGGGCACAGCGCAAGGGGCGCCGCAAGCGGGTGCGGCGTTAAACACGGGCAACGCCAGCGAGATGATTGCGCAGTTGCGCGAACTCTTCGGCGTGGTGCTGGAGACCATCGCGCCGCCGCTGTTGCAGGATGCGCCGGAATTGCTCAAGGAAGCCAACCGGCTGGCGGAGCAGGCGCGCGCGGTGTCGACGATGGAACAACTGTCTGCCCTCGTGCAGCAGTTGCGTCCGTTTGCCTTCCACGTCGAAATTCTCGCCGGCGACATGGGTGAGGTGCGCGCCGGGCTGCTGCATCTGCTGCAATTGTTGCTGGAAAACATTGATGTGCTGGTCGTCGATGACCAATACATGCCCGGGCAAATCGGGCGGCTGCGCCAGGTGCTGACGACGCCCAACGATATGCGCGCGCTCGATGACGCGGAAAACTGCCTGAAAGAAGTCATCGACCGGCAAGGCCAGTTGAAGCACGACCTGGTGCAATCGCAGCAATCGCTGCGCGAGCTGCTCACCGGCTTCATCACGCAACTGGCAAGCATGACCGAGAGCACCGGCTCGTATCACGGCACGCTCTCAGATGCCTTGCCGCGCCTCAATGATGCCAAGGACATCCAGCAGATTCGCGACGTGCTCGACGTGGTCATTCAAGAGACCGCTTCCATCCGCGAAGAAACCCAGCGCGCGCACGATGAACTGGTCTCCGCCCGCGACCGCGCCCAGCAGGCCGAGCAGCGCATTGCCGAATTGCAGGCGGAACTGGAGCAAGCCAGCCACCTGATGCGTCACGACCAGCTCACCGGCGTGCAAAACCGTCGCGGGATGCAAGAGACCTTCGCGCGCGAAGCCGCCCGTTCGCAGCGCCACCGTGCGCCCATTTGTGTCGGCTTGCTGGATCTGGACAACTTCAAGGCGCTCAACGACACCCACGGGCACGACGTGGGCGACCAGGCACTGATTCACCTAACCAGCGTCGTGCGCCAGAACCTGCGCCCGAGCGACAGCATCTCGCGCATGGGTGGCGAAGAGTTCGTCATCATCTATCCGGATACCACGCTGGAAAACGCTGCCGATGCGCTGGTGCGCTTGCAGCGCGAACTCACCCGCACCTATTTCCTTGCCAACGACCAGCGCTTGCTGATTACCTTCAGTGCCGGGGTCAGCGAATGGGTGCCGGGGGAAGATTTTGACGTGCTGCTCAAACGTGCCGATGAAGCCATGTATCAGGCCAAGCAGGCAGGCAAGAACAAGGTGATTTCCACGCCCGCGCCGAAACCGCCAGAGGCAGCCGAAGGCTAGGCGCAAACGCGGCAAACGCGCTACAATCCCGAAGTTTTTACCCAGCGCGCCGGGCAAAAGTCCGGCGCGCGCCGTCTGTCTTTCTGGAACTTCACCTTGCAGCACATCCGCAATTTTTCCATCATCGCCCACATCGACCACGGCAAGTCGACGCTGGCTGACCGCCTGATTCATCACTGCGGCGGTTTGAGCACGCGCGAGATGGAAGAGCAGGTGCTCGACTCGATGGACCTGGAACGCGAACGCGGCATCACCATCAAGGCGCAAACCGCATCCTTGCAATACCGCGCCCGCGACGGGCAAACCTATCAACTGAATCTGATTGACACGCCGGGGCATGTCGATTTCTCTTACGAAGTCAGCCGTTCGCTGTCCGCCTGCGAAGGCGCGCTGCTGGTCGTTGACGCTTCGCAGGGCGTGGAAGCGCAAACGGTCGCCAACTGCTACACCGCCATTGACCTGGGCGTGGAAGTGTTGCCGGTGCTGAACAAAATTGATCTCCCCGCAGCGGCACCCGAAGTTGCGCGGCAGGAAATTGAAGATGTCATCGGCATTGACGCCTCGCACGCGCCGCAGTGTTCCGCCAAAACCGGGCTGGGCATTGAAGACGTGCTGGAAGAAGTCGTCTGCCGGGTGCCGCCGCCGGTGGGGGACGTGGACGCGTCGCTCAAGGCGCTGATTATTGATTCGTGGTTTGATAATTACGTCGGCGTGGTCATGCTGGTGCGCGTGGTCGATGGTGTGTTGCGCCTGAAAGACCGCATTTTGCTCAAATCCACCGGCGCGCAATATCCCTGCGACCAACTGGGCGTATTCACGCCCCGTTCGGTGGCGCGCGAAGCGCTCTCGGCGGGCGAAGTGGGCTTCATCATCGCCGGCATCAAGGAACTCAAAGCCGCGCGCGTGGGCGACACCGTCACGCTGGCGGCGCAGCCCGCCGCCGAGGCGCTGCCCGGTTTTCGCGAAATCAAGTCGCAGGTCTTTGCCGGGCTGTATCCGGTGGAATCCAGCGAATACGAACAACTGCGCGAATCGCTGGAAAAGTTGCAGTTGAACGACGCGGCGCTGCAATTCGAGCCGGAAGTCTCGCAGGCGCTGGGCTTTGGTTTCCGCTGCGGCTTTCTCGGTCTGTTGCACATGGAAATCGTGCAGGAGCGGCTGGAACGCGAATTCGACATGGACCTCATCACCACCGCGCCCACCGTGGTCTATGAGGTGCAGATGCACGACGGCACGGTGCACACCATCGAAAACCCCGCCAATTTGCCCGACCCGTCGAAAATCGCGCAGATTTGCGAACCCATCATCCGCGCCACCATCTTTGTGCCGCAAGATTATGTCGGCCCGGTGATGACGCTGTGCAACCAGAAACGCGGCGCGCAAGTCGACATGCGTTACCTCGGGCGGCAGGTGCAGTTGATCTACGACATGCCGATGAACGAAGTGGTGATGGATTTCTTTGACCGCCTGAAATCGGTCTCGCGCGGCTACGCTTCGCTCGATTACGAATTCAGCGAATACCGCCCGGCAGACCTGGTGAAGCTCGACATGCTGGTGGCCGGTGAAAAGGTCGACGCGCTCTCGGTCATCGTGCACCGCGCCAGCGCCCAGCATCGCGGGCGGGAGCTGGCGGCGAAGCTGCGCGCCATCATCCCGAGGCAGATGTTTGACGTGGCGATTCAGGCGGCCATCGGCAGCCACATCATTGCCCGTGAGACCATCAAGGCGCTGCGCAAGAACGTGCTCGCCAAGTGCTACGGCGGCGACATCACCCGCAAACGCAAGCTGCTGGAAAAACAGAAAGAAGGCAAAAAACGCATGAAGCAGGTCGGCAACGTGGAAATTCCGCAGGACGCCTTCCTCGCAGTGTTGCGTACAGACGACAAATAAAGGAAGAGGAAAACGCCAGCATGGACTATGCGCTGATTCTGTTCATCCTGCTGCTGATTACGGGCGGCCTGTGGGGCTACGACTATCTGTACGCCCGCAAACGCCGCGCGCCGGATGCGAACCCGCCGTGGTGGATGGAATGGGGCGGCGGCTTTTTTCCGGTGATTTTGCTGGTCTTCGCGCTGCGCTCGTTTGTCGTCGAACCCTTCCGGATTCCTTCCGGATCGATGCTGCCAACCTTGCTGGTGGGCGACTTCATCGCCGTCAACAAATGGGTCTACGGGCTGCGCCTGCCCTTGCTGAATACGGAAATCGTGCCCATGGGGCGCCCGCAGCGCGGTGACGTGATTGTGTTCCGCTACCCGGTCGACCCGCGCATCGACTACATCAAGCGCGTCGTCGGTCTGCCGGGCGACGAAGTCATCTATGCCGACAAGCGCCTCATCATCAACGGCGAGCGGGTGCCGATGCAGACGGCGGGCGAATGGCTGCACCCGGATGAATTGCGCACCACGCCCGAGTTTTCCGAAAAACTCGGCGAGACGCTGCACTCCGTGCTCATCGAACCTTCGATGCCGTCCTATATCCCGCGTCATTTAGCCTTTCCTTACGAGGGCAATTGTACGTATACTTCTGACGGCGTTCGTTGCAAGGTGCCGGAAGGGCATTATTTCGTCATGGGGGACAACCGTGACGACAGCTCTGACAGCCGCATCTGGGGCTTCGTGCCGGAAGACCACGTGATCGGCAAGGCATTTTTTATCTGGTTCAACCTCGGCGACCTGAAACGGGTTGGCTCTTTTCATTAATCGTGGAGATTACGCACATGAATCTGAAATCCAAACAGCGCGGTTTGAGTGGCGTGGAAATGCTGGCGTTTGCCATTCTCGCGGCGATTGCCTTGCTGATTACCTTCAAGGCGCTGCCCGCCATCACCGAAGCGAAAACGGTGCAGAACATCATCAATGAAATCGGCAGCGAAGGTCAGCGCAACGCCAGCATGACGCGCGGCCAGCTTGCCGAATCCTTCCGCAAGCGCGCGCTGATTAACGATGTAATCAGCATCAAGGGCGACGACCTGAAAATCGAACGCAAAAACGGCAAGCTCACCATCCAGGCGGCGTGGGAGCGCAAAGTGCCGCTGTACAACAACGTGGGTCTGTACTTCGAATACGACCTGAAGAACCAGTAATGCCGCGCGGCGCGTCTGTTTCTGCGCACAGTCTGCAACAGTTGCAGACTGTGCTGGGCTATCACTTCGTGCAAACGGCGCAGATTGGCTGCGCGCTGACGCACCGCAGCTTTGGCGAGCCGAACAACGAACGGCTGGAATTTCTTGGCGACAGCATCCTGAACTGCGTGATTGCTGCCGCCCTGTTCCATCGTTTTCCGGATATTGGCGAAGGCGCGCTTTCGCGTTTGCGCGCCAAGCTGGTGCGCCAGGAAGGGCTGCATGAAGTCGCGCAGCGCATCGGGCTGGGGGAAATGCTGCGTCTGGGCGAGGGCGAGCGCAAAAGCGGCGGCCAGCGCCGCCCGTCGATTCTCGCCGACGCACTCGAAGCCGTGTTTGCCGCCGTGTTTCTCGATGGCGGCTTTGCTGCCGCGCGCACGGTGATTGAACGGCTCTACGCGCCGCAACTGGAAAATCTGCAACCGGACGAAGAATCTGTCAAAGACGCCAAAAGCCGTTTGCAGGAATGGCTGCAAGGGCGGCACCAGCCGCGTCCGGAATACGTGCTGCTGGAAGTCATCGGCGAGGCGCACGCGCAAACCTTCATCGCCGCCTGCCGCGTCAGCGCCTTTGATTTGACCGTGCAGGGCGAAGGCAGCAGCCGCCGCGCCGCCGAGCAGGAAGCCGCGCGTGCGGCGCTGGACATCCTGCTGGAGCGTGCGGATGGAAAGTGAAGCGGCGGAAGGCTTCCGCTGCGGCTTCGTCGCCATTGCCGGGCGCCCGAATGTGGGCAAGTCCACGCTGCTGAATCATCTTGTCGGGCAAAAAATCAGCATCGTATCGAGCAAGGCGCAAACCACCCGTCACCGCATCACGGGCGTGCGCACCGAGGCGGACGCGCAGTTTGTCTTTGTCGACACGCCCGGCTTTCAAAAGCAATACAAAAGTGCGCTCAACCGCACGATGAACCGCGCCGTCACCACTGCGCTGGGCGGCGTGGACGCGGTGCTGTGCGTCATCGAAGCCGGACGGCTGACGGCAGCCGACCGCACGGTGTTTTCCCTGCT
>JAFZMK010000270.1 GCA_017553285.1 Rhodocyclaceae bacterium | reverse complement strand
GGTGTAGCGGTCTTCGCCGCCTTCGGTCTGCCACTTTCTCGTGCGCAAGCGACCTTCCACGTAAATGGGGCTGCCTTTTTTGAGGTAGTCGCGGGCGATTTCGGCCAGGCGGTTGTGAAAGACCAGGTTGTGCCATTCGGTGTGCTCGCGCACTTCGCCCGATTCCTTGTCCTTCCATTTCTCCGAGGTAGCAATCGAGACGTTGGCAACGGTGCCGCCGTTGTCGAATGTGTGCAGCTTCGGGTCTGCGCCGAGGTTGCCAATGAGTTGCACTTTGTTCAGATAGGCCATGATGGTTTCTCCTTGCTTACAGTTGCCCATGTGTTTGATGCCACGCGAATTCAGCGTGCAGCATCTTCAAAACAGTTTTGCGCGGCGCGTCATGGTGTTCTTCGTCCGCGATTCTTGAGGCTGTAAATGAGGTCAGCTAAATCACCTAGCTGATCGATGACACGTCCGGCATCGCGCTGGTGAAGCGTGCGCCATCCGCCGTCCTCACAGGGCACATGCACAGACCAGTTGCCGCTATATCCCAGATAATCTGCTGTCCATCGCAACTCGTCGCGGGCAGTGCGGGCGTAGATAACCCATGAGGCGATGGGTTCATCGTCCACCAACACGCGGGGGCGCACGCCTGGCGTGGTCACGTCAGCGATTTTCTGCGCCTCGTTCAGGTTGTGCAGGTACATTTCATGGCACTTCCGGTCACGCAGCCAATCACGAGCGTCACGAGCGAACAGTACGATCATGAAGATGAGGCACCCAGACATGCCAGCGCGCACAGGAAACGGTACTGCCTCGCCATGTGATGTTTTCCACATCGCCAACCATGCGAAAAAGACCAGCAGTGCGATTGTTGCAAGATAGGCATGCACATTTTTTATCATTGCGTTCGTTCTCCTGTCAGGCTGCACGGGGCAGCACGGTTTGCATGTTCAAAACCTGCTCGCCACATTTGCAGGCGGCGTAGTAGTAGCGCAGAGCCTCGGCGCTGCTGCGCCCGTTGTGCGCTGCTTGCCACAACTCGCTGGCGGCCAGACGCTCGGCACACAGGTAGTTCCAGCCGCGCCAGGCGTTTTCATTGCGCATCAGGGCGTAGATGGCCGCGCACAGCGCGTCGTCGTCCGCGTCCCAACTACCAATGGCCGCTTCCAGCCGCCCGTCTTTGAGCGCAAACAGCGTCACGCTGCCGCTGGGCGACCGGTAGCCTTCAAACGTCCAGGTCATTTCCTGCTTCCTTAGCGGGCATCAGGTTGTTCATAGGTAGTTCCTTACCAGGTAAAAATCGGGCGAACTACGCCCACAATCTGCGCGCGGTCGATCGGGCCGAAGTAGCGCGCATCGAAAGACTTGGGATTGCCCTCGCCCATCAGCAGCACTTCGTCGGCAGCAAGCGTGTGCGGCTCGGCGACGTACTGTGGCATCGGGCGGCCTGCTCGGTCGGCGGTGCGCGGCGCGGACAGCGGCAGCAGTGCGCCATTGACGCGCACGCCCTCATCCGAGACCGACACGGCATCGCCCGCAGTTGCCGCTACGCGCTTCATCAGCCGTCCATACCCACCGGCGCAGAAACCTGCGCCGATGTAGCCGCGCGTGCGCGCGGCATCGAATACGCCAGAGGAAGGGGGACAGACGAGGACATACGCGCCCTGCTCCACCGGCGCGCGGCTTGCCCAGTACAGCCCGACGGGCACGCTGGGCGAGGTGTTGATGCGCGCGCCCGCTGCCACCACTGCGGCGGCGACCAGCAGCAGGGCAATGCCGCTGGCGGCGGCGGTTGCTGTCCAGTGTCGTTTCATGGTTGCTGCACCTGTTGTGGCAGGCGGTCGCTGTGCGCGGGCGCGGTAATGGCCGCCCGCTTCTGGAACACCGGGTCTTTGAAATACAGCGGCTGTTTGCCATAGATGGCCGGATAACCGGCAACGTAAATCACCATGTCGCCCGGCTCTTCAATGTCGCCGTCGGCGTTCTTTTTCGGGCCGGGCATCCGCAGGCATTCATCGGCGGTGAGCAATGGCCGCTGCACCTCCTGCCAGGTGCGCGAGACCGATCCCAGCATCGCCGCCGTCCTGCGTCCGCTGGTGGTGATTTGCTCCTTGACTACGGTGGTCTGGCCGGTGAGCCGTGACAAATGCTCGGCAGTCTCGACGCGGTTGGGCGGGAAAGCGTTCTGGACGTGACAGTTGGAGGTGATGGCCTCGTCGTGGCCGTAGCCTGTTTCGCGGGACTTCAATTGGTTGATGTCCTGACAGATGATGTAGCACTTGATGCCGTAGCCTGCGACGAAGGCCAGCGATTCCTGCATGATTTCCAAGCGCCCAAGGCTGGGGAACTCGTCCATCATCATCAAGAGACGATGTTTGTAGTGCGCCACCGGTCGCCCGCCCTCGAAGTCCATCTTGTCGGCGAGCAGCCGCACAATGGCATTGACCAGGATGCGCACCAAGGGGCGCAGACGGGCTTTGTCATTGGGCTGGGTGACGATGTAGAGACTGACCGGATCGGTCTCGTTCATCAGTTGCTTGATGCGAAACGATGAGGAACTGATGTTTTTTGCGACCACGGGGTCGCGATACAGCGCCAGATAGCTCTTGGCGGTGGAGAGCACGGAACCGGCTTCTTCTTCCGGGCGGTCAATCATGTCGCGCGCTGCCGAAGCGACCACTTCGTGCGAACTGCCGACCATCTCTTTCCACAAGTCCGTAATCGGACGGTTGGGGTCGGCGAGCATGGCGTCAATGCCCGGCAGCGTGGCCGTGGTGCCCTTTTCGCGTGCTCGATGCAGGGCATAGAGGATGACGCCGGTGAGCAGCGCGAAGGCGGTTTTTTCCCAGTGGGAATTGAGACCCTTGCCGTCCGGGTCGACAATCATGGCGACCAGGTTCTGCACGTCGCCGACCTCGTGATCCGCATCGGCGCGGATTTCATCGAGCGGATTCCAGGCAACGTCGCAGTTCGTCGCCGCTGGCTCAAAGCGCAGCACCTTGTTGTTCGCGTACCCTCGCCGCCAGCCAGCGGTCAGCGCCCACAGTTCCCCCTTGAGGTCGAGCACCACGCACGACGCATTCCAGGACAGCAGGGTCGGCACGACCAGACCGACACCTTTGCCGCTTCGCGTCGGCGCGTAGGTCAGCACATGTTCCGGCCCCGAGTGTTGCAGGTAGAAGTAGTTGCCGCGCTTGTCCTGCCAGGCACCGACGTAGACGGCGGGGGCGCTGGTCTTTTCTGCCTTGGCCTTGGCTTTGGCAGCGATACGCTCAAACAGGCCGGTGATGAGGGTGTCTTTACCGCTTTTGCGCTTGATCAGGGCGGCAATGCGATCGCCCTGTCCTGCGATGCGGTCAATCAGCGTGGGTTCGGCAGGCAGCAGCCCGGCGGCGATGATGTCGGCCTTCTGCGCCCAGCGCGCAGAGCCGTGCAGGTAGGCGTTTGCGCGCGAACTGTTGGAGAGCACGACCTTGGTAATCGCCATCGTCAGCAGTCCGACAGTGGCGACCAGCAGGCCGATGCTGGCCGCGCGCATGATGACATCGGGATAGTCACCGCCCCATTTGGCCGCCCAGTCCAGAATCGCCCAGGGCGCGTAGAGGTGGCCGACATGCCTGCCCAGTGCTTCGTGGTAGGCAACGTCATAGGCAAACATCTGCGTGGCTGCCCACAGCCCGCCAATGAGCGATGCCACGCCCAGCACGACCAGCCAGGGGTTTTTGCGCTGCCGTGCCCCGCGCACCTGCGGGCCGACGGCGTTGTTGAGTTTGTCGGGATTCATCGGCTTGTCCTCTAACGTCCGCGTCCGCGCGGGCGCTGTTGTTTGTCTCGGAGAATTTGTTCGGCCAGCAACTGGCGGCGCAGGCGCTCCATCGCCTCATCACCAAAGCGCACGTCCAGGCGGTTTTCGGCGGCGGCGCGAACAATCTGCTCGCGAAAGCGCGCCGTGCCGCCCACCGTAATGCGGTTGCCATAACGGGCAATCGCCAGCCGCAGCGCAGTGGCGCACACCTCGCGGTTGTCCTCGGCCTGATCCGAGACTTGCAGCCGCGCGCCGTCATCGCGCACGGCAGCCGCGCCGATGCGGAACAGAATCGTGCCCTTCTTGGTGATGTTGGCGACCTGCGGCACCCAGCCCGGATTGACCATGCCGTTGCCGGTGAGCGTGTCGCCGGTCAGCGGCGTGCGCCCTTCGCGGGCGCGCAGCGCGGCCAGTGCTTCTTCGTCGCCCTGCAATGCCTGGAGCTTGAGCCAGTCCGCCCAGATGGGGCGCTGCGTGCGCTCGTAGGCGGCTTGGCGCAAGCGGCGGTGCTCGGCGTGGATGCGGTCGAGTTCGGCGCGCATGTCCTGGTACGCTTGCCCATAGAGCAGGCGCTTGGTCAGCGGCACGCCCGGGCTGCGCTTGATGCGGTTGCGCCGTTCCCGGTTGCGCTGCATCAGATCGTCGACACGTTGCTTGCGCTCGCGGCGCAGCGCGTCCATAAGCTGCGCCCGCGTCGTTGCCCGTGCGTGCCGCTCGGTCTGATAGCGGGCATACAGCGCGGAGGTGTCGACACGGGTTTTGAGGGGACGGGGCTGGTACTGGCGCGTGGGCGCTTGCTGCCGCACGGCAGGGACAAACGCGCCCAGGCGCGCTTCCAGCTTGGCTTTGCTGAGCTTGCGCGAGATGGTGGATGCCTTGACGGTAATACCGCTGCTACTGGATTCAAAGATCATCCCATTGCCCTGCAAGCGGGCGGTGAGGCCGTTTTGCTGGCACAGCGCGTGCAGTTGCTCCCAGTTTTCGGCGGCTTCGAGCTTGGCGGGCAGGTCGCTGCGCTTGATCCAGCCGATGAGACTTTCCAGCCCGCTGTGGTGTTCCATGTCGTCGGCGCGGTTCTCGGACGGGCATTTGCGCGCCTCATGATTGTCCGCTTGCAGGCCGTATTCGGCTTCCAGCGCCTCGCATACGCGCGCCATCTTGTTGTAGGCGCGGTACGGCTCGCAGATGGTGAGGCGCTCGGGGTGGATTTTGTTGATGGCAACATGCAGATGCACGTTGTCGGTATCAACATGCACGGCGCTGATGCGCTGATGCTCGCCCAGGCCGATGCAGGCGCACAGCCGCGCTTCGATGTCGGCCAGCACGTCGTCAGAGGGCTTCTCGCCGGTGCGAAAACTGACCAGCAGGTGAAACGTCTTGTCTTTCGTGGTGCGGCGGTTGCAGTCCTGCGTGGCCAGCACTTCGGCCACCACCGCCTTCATGCAGTTGGGGTCGGACAGGCAGTTGGTCACCCGCACCGCGCCAACCCGCTCGCCCGCAACGCCCGAAGTGATGTACTGGGCAAGCCGGGCAAAGCGGCTTTTGCGGGCGTCTTGCATTTCGAGGTGGCGGGCAATCATGCGTCTGCCTCCTGCGTGCGTGCGCTCATGCTCGCCATTAGCGCGCCCATCTGTTCCTGGCGCGCTTCGATTTTGTGCAGCAACCCACGGATGTCATTGACACCGTGGCGCATGGCGCGCACTTCGTCGGTCAGCCACAGTTTGAGCAGGCCGCCCAGCCGCCCCAAATCGCCGTTGATGAGGGCGAGTTCGCGCACCTGCTCGCGATCCACGCGGCTGCTGACCAGATAGCCCTGCCCGACCGCCAGCAGGTAGGCGGACAGGCTCAATCCGGTGGCGGCAGCCAGCGATGCAATCATCTGGCGTTCCTCCGGCAAGCAATAGACCTTGATCGGCGCGTGCTCGCGTCGGGCAGGTCTGAATTCACTCATTGCTTGCCTCCTGCGGCCTGAGGCCGCTGCTCGGGCGCGACAAACGTGTCGCGCCGGGGGTTGTACCGGACTTGGCGGCAGCGCCGCCAAGCTGAAGCCTCGCAGAGCAGGATAGCCCGTTGAGCAGCCCCCCACGGGGCTGCGAATAAGGGATGTGATGGGGGATCTGCACGCTTGCGTGTAGGCCCACATCACCTATCCTGCCCGCCTTTCGGCGTTTTAACTCCGGGTGGGTGTGTGCAGTATATCGCATATTAGTGCATTTTATGTCTTTACGCTTTATCTAGTTTTTTATGTAGTACAATGCAACGAAAAACACTTCTAAGCAGGATTGCACATGGAAAAACATGAAAAATCGGCTATTGATGGGCTGGCTGCATGGCTGGGGAAAAGCTCCGCTCCTCGCAGGATGGGCGGCGTGTTCTACAGCGCCGTGCGGGACACAGTGGATGCTGCGGTTGCACAGGGCTACAACCTGCACACAATATGGGAGTACCTGCACAAAACAGGCAGGTTTCCAGCCAGCTACGAGACATTACGGGCGCAACACGCCCGACACAACAAGAGAGCAGCGGCATCTACAAACTCCGCTGCCCCGCCCTCCAAACCCAAACCCGCCGCTCCGCCAGTGTCGGTAGCGGCACCTGTACCCAAGAAGCCCCCCGCCGATGGCATCGGCGGCTTTTCCATGCAACCAATGTCTAAAGAGGAGTTGATCTGATGGCGAAAATCCATTTTGTGCTGCAAGGCAAAGGCGGTGTCGGCAAATCCATGATCGCGGCTGTTCTGGCTCAATACCTGACTGAGCATGACCGACAGCCGATGTGCATCGATACCGACCCCGTGAACGCAACACTGGCAGGCTACACCGCCCTGCCCGTGCGTCGCATCGAACTGATGGAGGGCGATGAGATCAATCCACGCAAGTTTGACGCCATGGTCGAGTTGATTGCGCCCGCCCAGGCGGACGTGATCGTCGATAACGGTGCGGCCTCGTTTGTTCCCTTGGCGTCCTATCTGATCTCAAACCAGGTGCCCGTCCTGTTCCAGGACATGGGGCACGAGCTAATCGTGCACACGGTCATCACCGGCGGCCAGGCGTTGCAGGACACCATGACCGGGTTTGTGAACCTGGTCGAACAGTTCCCGGCTGAGTGCCAGTTTGCCGTGTGGCTGAACCCGTACTGGGGCGCGGTGGAGTTTGAGGGCAAGACCTTTGAGCAAATGAGGGCGTACACGGCCAACAAGGATCGTGTCTCGGCCATCATCCACATTCCTACCCTGAAGGCGGAAACCTACGGGCGCGATCTGGAAGACCTGCTGCGCACCCGGCGGACGTTTGCCGAGGCGCTCGATGATCCCGATCTGACCATCATGACCAGACAGCGGTTGCGAATCGTGCAGCGGCAGATTTTTGAGCAACTCAACAGCGTGCGGATGTAGCCCATGAGTACGGATACAGATGCACCGGACGTGACGGATAGGGACGATAAACCGGATATCCGCGCACACGCCAAAGACCTGATACGCCGCGAACTCGCCAGCCGACACCATGTTGCTGTGGGCGATGACGATCCCATCCTGATGCTGCACACGCTCAACGAGCTTCTGATCCAGCACACGGCTGCGGCGCAACAACAGTCATTGGAGGAGTATCGGCAGCAAATGGAAATCTCGGCGCTGGACTGGGCGGAGAACTGCCGTATATACACCCAGCGAGCCTTTGAGCAGGCTCTACCCGCGATGCAGGAGATACTCAACAACAGCGCCCGCGAGATTGCCAAGGAAACAACGCAACGGGTGGGGCAGGAATTGCAGATGGCAACGACGGCGCTGGAGAAGCTGGCAAAGGATGCCAGACGCGCCGCCAATATGGTTCTGGTGGCCGCCGTGCTGGTGATGGTGGCGGCGGTTATCGTGGTGTTCTAGGAGGGATGCAATGGCAATAGACCTGATCGCAGCATTTGATGACGAGCCACCCAAACTCGACTTTATCTGGCCGGGGTTTTTGGCGGGCACTGTTGGCGCGCTGGTCGCTCCGGGCGCATCCGGCAAGAGCTTCTGGGCGCTGGAAGCCGCAATGACAGTTGCCTGCTGCGCCACCGCGCCAGCCGACCTCCTGAACCTGAAACCGCAACACACTGGCCGCGTGCTGTACCTAGCCGCCGAGGATCCGGAACCTGTGCTCATTCACCGCGTCCATGCTATCGGCAAACATCTCACACCAGAAGCACGGCAGGCGATCGCCGAAAACCTGACACTGGAACCCATCATGGGGCACCGCCTCAATATCATGGACGATGCCCAGTTACGCAATCTAATCGAGTGTTGCCACGGAACACGCCTGATCGTGCTGGACACCCTGAGCCGAATCCATACACTGGACGAAAACAACAACGGCGACATGGCGCAACTGGTCGCCACACTGGAGTATGTCGCCGCCAGCACAGGCGCATCTGTACTGTATTTACATCACGTCAGCAAAGGCAGCGCCCGCGAAGGTCAAACCGACCAGCAGCAGGCTGCCCGGGGCGCATCCGCCCTTGTCGACAATGCCCGTTGGTGTGGCTACATCATCCGGATGTCCAAGCAAGAGGCCGCCAACCTCAGCGACCGTCCGTTTGATCGCTCACCCATTGGTGACACTCGCCGGGGATTTTTCGTGAAATATGGCGTCAGCAAACAGAACTACGGATTACCACAGCCAGAACGCTGGTACGTCCGCCGGGATGGTGGCGTACTGCTGCCAATAGATCTAATCGAAGCACAAAAAGGGGGGCGAACCCGTGCGTTTGCATGACCTCACTCACGCCCGCCACGACCCTGCGCACTGTCTGGCTCCCGGACTGTTCCGTAGCTTGCAGCGCGGCGAACGCCGCCGCAGCAAGCTGGACATCGTATATGACTACGGAGACGGCAAACGAATTGAGTTTAGCGGTCCAGAACCACTTGGCGCAGATGACATGAGGATACTCCAGGGGCTAGTGGCGATGGCCGGTCCGAATGGGATGGTGCTGTCCCCTACTCCACAAACTGAAGCAGGCCAACAGCTACGCCTATTTTTGGAACCCAAATGGGAGGCGTTGCAACAGGACGCGCTCGTAGTCAAGGGCAGCTACCGCGCGCTTGCGCGCGAAATCGGCTATGTCAATCAGGACGATACAACGCATATCCGGGATTGCATCGAGCGTCTCTGGAAAATATCAATCATCGTCCAGAATGGCAGCAAACGGCAGGGTTTCCGGGTGCTGTCAGGGTACGCCAGTGATGACAATTCCGGACACCTCTATGTGGC
>JAFZMK010000007.1 GCA_017553285.1 Rhodocyclaceae bacterium | reverse complement strand
GCGCACCTCGTTGCATCCTTGCCGCCGGTGATTTCCACGTTGACCGCGCGGGCAAGCCCATATACAGTGATTCCCTGCCCTCGAAACGAAGCGGGACGAGACGTACTGCCTTGGTCGTCAAATCCATGTACGATGGGGGCTTGCCGCATCTGCACCAAGGCGATGTCATACAAGCGATGCGGCACCTCCTCTCTGCGCCCCTCGTGGCATTCTTGCCGCCGGTAATCTCCACATTGACCGCGCGGGCAAGGTCGGATACAGTGGTTGTCAACGGCTTGGAAGTAGCAGGACGAGTGCGACCGATGTCTTCATCGGCGGCGGCAAATCCAGACGCCACCAAGCCGTTTTCCATTGCAGCCCCTTCGGTATGTTTCTGGCTGCCCGGGTTTTCGTCTTCCCCTACTCTTCCTCTTTCTCCGCCCGCAGTGTTGCCTCCATCGCCTGCTGCATGGCTGCGAGCACCAGCGGGTTCTGCATTTTCTTCGCCAGATTGCGAAGCGCCTGCATCTGCTCCGGCGGAATTTCCGTCTGCGCCGGAGTGGTTTTTTCGTCCCTGAGCGGCTCATTGCTCGTCGTCGATTCGTTGTTTGACACGGCGCCATACCTCCTTGCTAGATTGTAGCTGCACGGTTTGAGCGCGCAAAAAAACGCGAGAACATCGCCTCGCCCCCATCGTTTGACGGAAGGCTTCGGACAGTGTCACAATCTGAACCGCCCCACGGTCGCTTCGGGCGTTGGTCGGCAGGAGGTCATGCGCAATGGCCTTAACATCCGACGCCGTGGGGTTGTTGTTTCCGATACCCCGCCCTGTGGCGGGGTATTTTTTCGCGCCTTTCAGCAGCCAGCGTGCCGCGACGCAGGCGGCGCCCGTCGTGCGCGATGCGCGCAGGCGCAGCACTATTTCGTCCGTCCCGAACTTGCCATTCTTGATACCTGCTGGCACACTGGCAAAGCCTCCTGTCGCTTCTTCGGTGCCGCTTGTGCTGCCTACTGCTCCAGCTTTGCTGCCAGTAGCTCCAGCCACGGATACACCCGGCAGGAGGCTTTCTTTTGCTGTCATGCCGTGGATAGACAGCGCCAGACGGTTTGATTCATGGCGCAGAAAACCCGTAGCGCTTCGCCAGCGTGCGCATTCCATTCCAGAAGCCGGATGGCTTTTCACCGCCGCAGACGAAGCGTCCTGATTGACCGCAGCCATCCGCCTCGCCCGTCGTCGGATTGGTTGCGGTCAGGAAAGCGGGATTGACTTTTTCCGCTGCGGCGCAGAGGATGTCTCTTGCGCTCCGGATGGGGGTCTCTGGTTTGGAATCGCCGAACTGGTTGCCTAACGAACTCCGGAGCGTTTCTTCTTCGTGCAACTGTAACGTATAGACGTGCCCGCCGCAGCCTTGCCCCGGCGCATCCGCGTTGCTACACAGGTGTTGCCTCTTGCAGTGCTTTGTGCGGGTCTGCCAGGGCGATTCGTCGCCGTCGGCGCCCGATGCCACGCTGCAAGAGGCATTCTTTTGCCCTCACTGTTCGCGCATCTTTGTGGCGCGGAGCGTCTTGTTCTGTGTGGCACGCGCGCGCTTCGCGCGCATTGGCGGGCAAGGTCGTGGAACCGCTGCGTCGGGGCGCGCCCGTAGCGGGTACAATCTTGCGCCTTCCCAACCGTTTTTCCCGCCCATGCAAGCCTATCTTGACCTGATGCGCCATGTTCTCGAACACGGCGTGGAAAAAACCGACCGCACCGGCACGGGCACGCGCGCGGTGTTTGGCTGGCAGATGCGTTTTGACCTGCAAAAAGGCTTTCCGCTGCTGACGACGAAAAAGCTGCATCTGCGCTCCATCATTCACGAATTGCTCTGGTTTTTGCGCGGCGAGACCAATATCGCTTACTTGCGCGAAAACGGGGTGAGCATCTGGGATGAGTGGGCGGACGAGCACGGCAATCTGGGGCCGGTCTATGGTCATCAGTGGCGGCACTGGCCGACGCGCGAGGGCGGCGAAATCGACCAGATTCGCGCGCTGATTGCGGGACTGCAAAATAATCCCGATTCCCGCCGCCATATTGTGTCGGCGTGGAATCCGGCGGACATTCCCCAGATGAAGCTGCCGCCTTGCCACGCGCTCTTTCAGTTTTTCGTCGCCGAGGGGCGCTTGTCTTGCCAGTTGTACCAGCGCAGCGCCGATATTTTTCTGGGCGTGCCGTTCAATATTGCGTCTTACGCCCTGCTGACCATGATGGTGGCGCAGGTCTGCCGCCTGCAACCTGCCGAGTTCGTCTGGACGGGCGGCGATTGTCATTTGTATCTGAACCATGTGGAACAGGCGCGCACGCAGTTGGCGCGCACGCCGGGCGCGTTGCCGACGATGCGCATCAATCCTGCCGTGGAAGACATTTTCGCCTTCCGTTTTGAAGATTTTGCGCTGCTCGATTACCACCCGCAGCCCCACATTGCCGCTCCGGTTGCCGTATGAACGAACACGCCCCCGCCCGCCCGCACGTTGCCCTGATTGCCGCCGTTGCCCGCAATGGCGTCATTGGCCGCGACAATCGCCTGCCCTGGCGGCTTTCCGCCGATTTGCGCCGCTTTCGCACGCTCACGTTGGGGCACCCCGTGCTGATGGGACGCAAGACCTGGGAATCGCTGCCGCAGCCGCTGGCCGGGCGCGAAAACATCGTGCTCTCGCGTGACGCCGCGTTCGCCCCCGTGGGCGCGCACGCCTGCACCAGCGTGGAAGCCGCGCTGCAACGGGTCGCCCATCTGGGCGCGCAGCGTTGTTTTGTCATCGGCGGCAGCGAGTTGTACCGCCAGATGCTGCCGCTGGCAGACAGCCTGCATTTGACCGAGGTCGACGCCGCGCCCGAGGGCGATGCTTGCTTTCCGCCCGTGGACTGGACACTGTTCAAGGAAACCGCCCGCGAATCGCATCCGGCAGATGAAAAGAACGAACACCCGTACAGCTTTGTAACCTACGAGCGCGAAGCGCCCGCCGCCGCCGCAGACGCGCACGATTTACCGTTTCTGCCGCCCGCGCTGCGCGAAGCGCGCTGGTGGAAACAAAAACTGCTGCGCGTGCGCATCCTCAACAGCCTGCACCGCTGGCTGGCGCAAATCCGCACCGAAGTCGCCTGCATCCGCGACCGCGACCCGGCGGCGCGCTCCACGGCGGAAGTGTTGTTCTGCTACCCCG
>JAFZMK010000269.1 GCA_017553285.1 Rhodocyclaceae bacterium | reverse complement strand
GTCAGTCTCGTCGGCGGCTTTATCGTCGCCAGCGACATCGGCTTGCGCACAGACGCCTCAACATGGTCGCTGGCCGTGGGCACCGCAATGCTGGCGCTTGCCGTCGTGGTGCTGGCGCGCACACGCTCGCCGCGCAACCGGCGCGTAGCACTGGGCGCGGCGCTGTGCGCCGTCGCCGTCTGGGTGTGTTTCTGCCCGCCGTTTTCACCCGCACCTGCCGGTCTGTGGCTGCCGCTGGCCACTGCCGGTCTGCTCGCCGCGCCGCTGCTCTATCTGGCCGCCTTCGCTGGCGGGCACCGCCTGTGGGCGGGGCTGTGGCTGGCGCTGTGGCCGCCGCATTTCGTGCTGGCCTATTACAGCAGTCACGACGTTTCCCTGCTCACCCGCGCCGCGCAATTCAGCTTGCTGGCGCTGGTCGCGGGCACGGCGTGGGCGATGAACCGCGCCGCCACACCGGAGAGCACACCATGAACCGCCCGCTTCGCATCGCCCTGTTTGCCGCCGCCGCGCTGGTGCTTGCCGCCGCCATCGCGCTGGTTGCCCGCTACGAACACATCCTTGCCCACGGCGAAGTGGTGCGGCTGCAATTGGCGCCCGTCGACCCGCGCTCGCTACTGCAAGGCGACTACATGCGGCTGCGCTTTGCGCTGGATAGTTCGCTGCGCGAACACGCGCCCCACCTGCGCGCCGGTGATGTGATTCGCGTGCAACTCGATGAACAGCACCGCGCCCGTTTATCCAACGCCAACGCGCCCGCCGCCGCCCGCACGCAGGCGCTGATTGTGCGCGATGGCGGGCGCTGGCTGGAACACGCGCGGCTAAGCGTCGGCCCGAATGCGTTTTTCTTCCGTCAGGGCACCGGCAAGGCGCTGGAAGCCGCGCGTTGGGGCGAAATGCGTGTCGCGCCGGACGGCACGGCGCTGCTGGTGCGCCTGCTTGATGAAAACCTGCACGCGCTGGGCACGCAGCGCTTTTAATTGCCGCCCTCGGCGGCCTCGACCACCACGAAAGCGACGGCATAGTCTGCCTCGTCGCTGATGCTCACCTGCCAGGTCAGGCGGCGTTCCGCCAACCATTCGGCCAATGCCGGAGATGCCGCGCGCAACTGCGGGCGCCCCGCCTCGTCGTGCATGATGGCGATGGCAGTCAGCGTGACCGGCGCGCGCAGCCCCGTGCCCAATGCCTTGGCGAAGGCTTCCTTGGCGGCAAAGCGTTTGGCAAGAAAGCGCCCCGCATCGCGCGCCGAAAGGTAAGCATCCCATTCATCCTGCGCCAGCAAATGGCGCGCAAAACGCTCGCCATGCAGCGAGAGCGCCGCGCGCACGCGCGCGATGGCCACAATATCGACGCCGATTCCGCGAATCATGTTGTTGTCCTCTGCGCGCTTTGCCGCATCAAGCGCTTCATCTCGCGCACCGCCGCTTCCATGCCGACAAAAATGGCGCGGCTGACGATGGCGTGCCCGATATGCAGCTCGCGCACACCGGGCAGGCGGGCGATGGCCTCGACATTGTAGTAGTTCAGCGCGTGACCGGCATTGAAACGCATCCCCGCCGCGCACACCGCCGCCCCCGCCTGCGCCACGCGCACAAGCTCGGCGCGCACGGCGGGCGCATCCACGTCCCGCCCGTGGTCATGAAAAGCGTGCGCGAAGGGGCCGGTGTGGATTTCGCACACCTGCGCGCCCACGTCCGCCGCCGCCTCAATCTGCGCCAAATCCGCATCCACAAACACGCTGGCGACGATGCCCGCCTCGCGCAGTTGCGCGATAAAATCTTTCAGCCGCGCGCGCTGCCCCGCCACGTCCAGCCCGCCCTCGGTAGTGATTTCCGCGCGGCCTTCGGGCACCAGCATCGCCATCTGCGGGCGATGCGCGCAAGCGATGCGCAGCATCTCGTCGGTCGCCGCCATTTCCAGATTGAGTTTCACCTGCACGCTGTCTTTCAGCCGCCGCAAGTCTTCGTCCTGAATGTGGCGGCGGTCTTCGCGCAGATGCACCGTAATGCCATCCGCGCCGCCCAGATGCGCCGCCGAAGCCGCCCACACCGG
>JAFZMK010000268.1 GCA_017553285.1 Rhodocyclaceae bacterium | reverse complement strand
GGCTTGACCCGTGCGGTCTGTGAGCGAGGCGCAGCCAGACAGACACAGGGCGAGAAAAACATCAGCGGCGGCGGGCTTCATGGCGGCAGGCTCAGGGGGTGTCGTCGGAATGCGGGGTGGCGCAGGTGACCAGCGGGTACCAGGGTTCGCTGACCGGCGCGCGGGTGACGCTGGCGGGCTTGCCCGAAAAGACGGAACAGCCAGACAGGCAAAGGGCGAGCAGAATGGCGACAGCGACGGGTTTCATGGGCGGATGGCTCAGGGTGCGGTTGCAGGGGCGGGTTCGACAGGCGCAGGCGCTGCAGCGGGCAGCACGGAGCGCAGCGGGTCGTGCTGTTCGAGCGCGGTGGGCGTGGTTGGCAGCGGGTCGATGTGGTCGGTTTCAATCTGGATGGTGACGCGGCGGTTGTTGGCGCGCCCGGCTTCGGTGTCGTTGCTGTCGACCGGGCGCTGGTCGCTGAAGCCGGAGGCGGTGAGCAAATCGGGGCGCACGCCGCTTTCGATGAACAGGCGCACCACGGAGGAAGCGCGCGCCGAGGAAAGTTCCCAGTTGGACGGATAGCGCCAGGAGCGGATGGGGCGATTGTCGGTGTGACCTTCGACGGCAATCTTGAAGCGGGTGGTCGACAAAATGTTGCCCACCGTGCGCAGCGGCATCGCCGCCATCGGGTTGAGCGAGGCTTCGGACGAGGCGAAGAGCAGCTTGGCGTTGATTTCGATGGAAATGCCGTGATCGCCTTCGGTGACGGTGACCAGACCGCTTTTTGCCAGCGGCGCGAGCGCCTGGCGCAGCCCGACGCTGAGCGCCTTGCGGTGGCGCGCCATGGCTTCGCGCCGTTTTTGTTCGTCCAGCGCTTCCATTACGTCTTCGGCGCTGACGTTTTCGGGCAGATAGGGCAGGACGTTGCTGGGCGCCAGCACGCTGGGCTGGGCGGCGGGCATGAGGTCGGTCTTGTCGGCAGAGCCGGCATCTTCCGGCGCGGGCGGCGCATCGCGGTTGAAGGCGCTTTCGATGGCGGTGGAAAGCACCTGATACTGCCCTTGCTGGCTGATGGTCGACATGGCATACATGACGACGAAAAAGGCAAACAGCAAGGTGACAAAGTCGGCGTAGGAAATCATCCAGCGGTCGTGGTGTTCGACGATTTCGTCTTCGCTGCTGATGCGTGCGCGCATGGTGTGTGGCTCCCTCTGGCGGCGTTAAGCAGTGTGGGCGCGCATCCGCCCTTCGATGACGCGGGGGTTCTCGCCGCAGGCAATGCCCAGCAGCCCTTCGACGAGCATTTCGCGCTGTGCGCTGATGCTGTTGATGTGGATGAAGAGTTTTTTGGCAATCGGCAAGAAAACGAGGTTGGCAGAGCCGACGCCGTAGATGGTGGCGACGAAGGCCACGGCGATGCCCGCACCCAGCAAGGTGGGGTCGGAGAGGTTTTCCATGACGTGAATCAGCCCCATGACGGCACCCAGAATGCCGATGGTGGGCGCGTAACCGGCTGCCGATTCCCAGATGCGCGCGCAGGTGCGCAGGTGGTTTTTGTTGGCGTCGATTTCGGTCAGCAGCACTTCGCGGATGCGCTCGGGTTCGATGCCGTCGACGATGAGCTGCACGCCCTTGTGCATGAACGGGTCGCGAATGCCGCCGAGGCGTTTTTCCAGCGCCAGCAAGCCTTCGCGGCGGGCAATGGTGCTCCAGCTCACCACCGCGTCGATAATGACGCGGTCATTGCGCACGGGGGCGGAAAACACCCATGAGGCCATGCGCAGCCCGGCCAGAAAGATGGGCAGCGGACTTTGCAGCATGACCGCACCCAGCGTGCCGCCGACGACGATGACAAAGGCGGTGGGCTGAAACAGCGAGAGCACCGAGCCGCCTTCCAGCACCTGACCGCCGACGATGGCCGCAAGTCCGATGAGAAGACCGAAGAAACTGGCGTTGTCGAATTTTTTCATGATGGCGAGGGAAGGTCAGGCGGGGTCGCGCTTTTTGGGCGGACGACCACGGCGGGGTTTGGGCAGGTCACCATTGCCAAAAATGGCAGCGCGCAGGCGGGCGATGCACTGGGCGTGCAACTGGCACACGCGCGATTCAGAAACTTCCAGCACTTCGCCAATTTCGCGCAAATTCAGTTCCTGCTCGTAATACAGACCCATGATCTGCTTTTCGCGCTCGGGCAGCGCTTCGATGGCGCGGATCAGGTTGCGGCGCTGGTCGGCGTCTTCGAGCAGGGCAAGCGGGGTGAAGGCTTCGTCGTCGGGCAGCGCGTCGAGCAGGCTGCCGCCGTCTTCGTCGCCAAAGTCTTCCAGATAGAGGAGCTGGTGGCCGCGCGCCTCATGCAACATGTGCTGGTATTCCGCCAGCGGAACATCCATTTCCTGCGCGACTTCGGCTTCGGTGGGCGCGCGCCCATTGCGTTGTTCCAGCGTGTTGATGGCCGCTTCGATGCGCCGCATGTTGCGCCGCAGGCTGCGCGGCAGCCAGTCGGTTTCACGCAGCCCGTCGAGCATGGCACCGCGAATGCGCTGGGCAGCGTAGGTTTCAAACTGCGCGCCGAGACCGTCTTCAAAACGGTCCAGCGCATCGAGCAGGCCAATCATGCCGTTTTGCATCATATCGTCAAACTGCACGCTGGCGGGCAGGCGCGCCAAAAGCTGGTTGGCAATGCGCTTGACCAGCGGCGCATAGCTTTCGATGAGGTGCGATTTGTCGAGATTGCCTTGCTCGTCGTACATCCAAACCACCTGGAAAGTCATATTGCGCGCCCCAACAGGCGCGACGGCGAAACCGCAGGCAATTCTATACTCTTGCGCTGCGGCGGCGCAGACTTTTCCGGGGGAATAAAAGAGTGTCACGACGCCATCCCGTGTTGCAAGGGGCGAAGACCCAGCGCGCCGCTGCGCGCCATGCGTTCGAGACGTTGCAGGAAGGCGGCTTCGGCACCGCGCTGCGAGACGCTGGCGGCGTTGCGCACCATGCCGGCGATGAGGTTGTCGTGCTCCATGCGCCCCAGCCAGGCCAGCGGCACGCCGATGCGCCCGCGCACGATGCTGTTCAAGCTGGCGAAAAACGCCTGCGCCTCGTGCGCATCGCGCGCGCGCGCCACCGTCACATGCAGCGAACTGACGCCCGCCTGCGCCAGATGGGTGATGAGCTGGAAGGTTTCGGTCGCCCCGCTGTGGCTGGCTTCGGCAACGATGAGGTGACGCGGCGCGGCATACACGAAGGGCGAAGGGTCGGCAGCGTTTTCCAGCGAAGAATGGATGAGCACGGCACTGGTGGGGCGGAAAATGCCACGCAGGGCGCTGACCAGTTGCGCGCGCCGTGTATCGTCGAGCAGCGGCAGCGCCAGCGCGGCAGCTTCAATGCTGATACGCCCGAGCAGCCCGGGCACCGGTTGCAGCAAATCGCGCAGATGCGTGCCTTCGCCCAGCACGCTGAGCAAATCGACGCCCGGCGGCTCATCCAGCAAATGATGCAGCCCTGCTTCCTTGCCCGCTTCGTCCAGCAGCAGCAGACGGCTGCGACGCCCTGCGAGCCTGCGGGCGGTGTCCAGCGCGGTGCTGGCGCGGTGGCGCCCGGTGGCGTAGAGCACGGCAACGTGCGGCGGCGCGCAGCGAAACAGGCGGCGCAGGCCGGCGGCTTGGTCTTCGCGCGAATCAATCATGGCTTACTCTCCGTTTGCCGCCAGCAGCAGGGCAGTCTCCTCACCGCCCAGACGCCACGGCGAATCCGCACCGGCAACATGCAGGGCGCGGTTGAGCAAATAGGCACGGTTGGGCAGGTGCAAGTCTTCGGGCACGCGCTGGCCGTTGGTGAGATAGTACACGTTGAGTTCGTGAGAGAGGGCAGCGCTCAGCGCCGGAGCGAGCGAAGCGGCCTCGTCGGTCTTGCTGAAAATGCAGCCGGCAAGGTCGGGGCCTTTCCAGGCATTGACCACATCGTCGAGCGTGTCGCCGCGCGCGGTGGAATTGAGCAGCAGCAGACGGCGCACATTGCCCGCACCGGCGAGCATCGCCGCCTGATGGGCGACCATGCGGTCGCGCTGGCTCATGCCCACGGTGTCAATCAGCACAAGATGTTTGCCGCGCAATTGCGCCAGCGTGCGCTGCAAATCGCCGCCATCGCGCACCGGAAAGACCGGCACGCCAAGGATGCGCCCGTAAATGCGCAACTGCTCCTGCGCGCCGATGCGGTAGCCATCGGTGGTAATCAGCGCCAGACGGTTCGCCCCGTGGCGCACCACGGCGCGCGCGGCAATCTTGGCGGTCGTCGTCGTTTTGCCCACGCCGGTCGGACCGACCAGCGCGTAGATGCCGCCCTGGTCGATAAAGTCGGCATCGGCATTGGCCACGCGCAAACGGCGGGAAATGACATCTTTGACGCGGGTGCGCGCCTCATCGAGCATCAGCCCTTCGGGGATGGACTCGCCCAGCTCGCGCGCCAAGCGGGCAGAAAAACCCGCTTGCAGCAACTCGCCGACCACCTGCGCACGCGAAGGCGCGCGGCGGCGGGTTTCATCCCAGGCAAAGCTGGTGAGCTGGCGCTCAATCATGGAGCGGATGCCGGTCAGCTCGGCCATCAAACGTTCGTTGTCGGCTTGCAGGGCGCGGATGCGCTCGGCGTTTTGTTTCGCCTCCAGTTGCGCCGCCGTAGGCGCAGCGGGCGCTTTTGGACGCGGCGCGGCAGCCGGTGCAGGCGCGGCAGGACGAGGCGCTGCTGCACGTGCAGCGGGCGCGGCGTTCGCCGCAGGTGCGAGCGGCGCAGCAGGTGTCGCAGGTGCGGTGTTTGCGACCGGCGCAACTGGCGCGGCGGCGACGATGGCTGCGGCGGGTGCAACGTTTGCCGGGCGGCGGGGCGCGGCTTTCGGGCG
>JAFZMK010000036.1 GCA_017553285.1 Rhodocyclaceae bacterium | reverse complement strand
TTCCACGGGCACGCCGCATTCGGTCAGCGCCAGCACCATGGCGGCGCGGATGTCGTTGAGGCTGTCGACGGGCGGCACGGGCAGATAGCCGCCCTTGACGCGCGGGCGGTGGCCGGTGTTGCCGCCGTCGAATTTGTCGGCACTCGACCAGGCGGCTTCTTCGGAGAAGATGCGGCTGTAGCAGCCACTCATGTCGACGGACCATTCGACAGCGTCAAAAATGAAAAATTCGGGTTCGGGGCCGAAATAGGCGGTGTCGCCCAGCCCGGTGCTTTTCAGGTAGGCCTCGGCGCGGCGGGCGAGCGAGCGCGGGTCGCGGTCGTAGCCTTTGCCGTCGGTGGGTTCGACGACGTCACAGGTCATGACCAGTGTGAGGTCGCTGTAAAACGGGTCGACATAGGCCGTTTCGGGCGCGGGCATCAGCAGCATGTCGGAAGCCTGCACGCCTTTCCAGCCCGCCATGGAGGAGCCATCGAAGGGGTGACCGTGCTCGAACAAGGTTTCTTCTTCGTAGCAGGATACCGGCAGGCTGATGTGCTGCTCTTTGCCCAGAATGTCGGTGAAGCGCAGGTCGATGAAGCGGATGTCCTTGTCGTCGATGAGTTGGGTGATTTCTTCGGGTTTCATGGCGGGTGGCTCCGGATGCCCAGCGGGCGAAAGTTGCAAAGGATAGCGGAAACGCGGG
The DNA here is from genome assembly GCA_017553285.1 of Rhodocyclaceae bacterium. Classification (GTDB taxonomy): domain Bacteria; phylum Pseudomonadota; class Gammaproteobacteria; order Burkholderiales; family Rhodocyclaceae; genus JAFZMK01. Next base: position 6,540 of record JAFZMK010000036.1, on the reverse strand, counting down.
CGCTGCGTGGCAAAAACCGCTAGGGTGTGTCATTTTCCCGATAGAAGGAAAGGTGGCGCAGGGTGGGAAGCTGTGCGTGCAGGCGCGCGAAGAGTTCGTCGCCCGGCTGCGCCAGCGCGGGCGCACCAGTGGCAGGCAGCAGGATGAGGGCTTCCAGCGCGCGTTCGCGGTAGTGCAGTTGCAGTTGTTCGGGATGCGCGGCAAGCCAGTGGCTAAGCGCGTTGTCTTCGCCCCAGGCGCGGCGGCTGGCGGCGAGGAATTCGTCGCGCGCAGGCGGCGGGTGCGGCGCGGGCGTGCGCTGGTCGAGGTCGTTTTCGGTGTCGATGTGCACGAGCACTTCGTCAATGTGCGGATGGGCGCGGTGGATGCTTGCCCAGACCGCATCGGCGATGGCGTGCCCTTCGGTCACGCTCAGGCGCGGGGCGACCAGCACGTGCAAGTCGCACAGCACATGGCTGGACATGCGGCGGGTGCGCAGTTCGTGCATGTCCAGCACGCCGGGCACGGCGCGCACGGTGGCTTCAATGCGCGCCAGTTCGCCGGGCGGCAGACCCGTGTCGATGAGTTCGCCCAGTGCGCGCCTGCCGATTTTGAGACCCATGATGAGAATCAGAAAGCCGACCAGCGCAGCGCCCAGCGGTTCCAGAAACGGCGCGCCCAAAAGACTGCCGGCAATGCCGATGGCGACGACGAGAGAGGAGGCTGCGTCCGAGCGCGCGTGCCAGGCGTTGGCAATCAGCACCGGCGCGTCCAGCCGCTTGCCGGCGCGCATTCCGAAGCGAAACAGCGCCTCTTTTGCCAGCAGCGTGCACAGCGCCATGAACAGCGCGCCCGGGTGCAGCGTGGGGAGTTGGTCGGCAGGCATTTGCAGGCGTTCGCCCGCTGCCCACAAAAAACCGGCACCGACGACGACCAGCAGTGCGCCCAGAAACAGGCTGGCGGCGGTCTCGATGCGCCCGTGGCCGTAGGGGTGATCCGGGTCGGCGGGGCGGGCGGCGCGGGCGGCGGCAAAGAGCACGACCAGGTCGGCAACAATGTCGGCGAGCGTGTGGCTGGCATCGGCAATCAGGCTGAAGGCGTGGGCGAAGATGCCGACGGCAATTTGCGCCAGCGAGAGCACGAAATTGGTCGCCAGCGAAAACAGCGTGATGCGGCGCACGGCGCGGGCGCGGTCGGAATCGGAGGCAGGGGCGGTCATGGTGCGGGGGCTGTCGGTGTGTGCGGGGTGTTGCCCGTGTCGTCCGGGTGCGGAAACTGGTGCCAGCGTTCCAGCCAGCTTTGCGCTGGTTCGGGGCGTCCGTAGAGGAAACCTTGCTGGATGACTTCCGGCCACTGGCGCATGAATTCCGCCTGCGCGGCGGTTTCCACGCCTTCGGCGATGATGCGCAGGTGCATGTGGCGCGCCACCGAGACGATGGTTTCCACCAGCGCGGCGTCCCCCGCATCATTGGGCGCGTTGCGCACAAAGCTGCGGTCAATCTTCATCTCAGAAATCGGCAGGCGTTTGAGGTAAGACAGCGAAGAGTAGCCGGTGCCGAAATCGTCAATGGAAAAATGCACGCCGAGGGCGGCCAGTTCCGTCATGCGGGTGATGACTTCGTTGAGGTCTTCGAGCAGCAGGTTTTCGGTGATTTCCAGCGTGATGCAGGCGGGGTCGGCGCCGGTGTCGGTGAGCACTTCCTGAAACTGGCGGACAAAATCGTGGTGGCGGAAGTGGCGCGGGCTGATGTTGACGGAAATTGGCAGCGGGCGCCCGGCGCGGGCTTCCTGGGCGCTGATGCGGCAGGCTTCGCGCAACACCCAGGCGTCGATTTCGCAGATGAGGTCAGACTCTTCCGCAACGTGGATGAAGGCCGCCGGTACGATGAGGCCGCGTTCGGGGTGTTGCCAGCGAATCAGCGCTTCACAGCCCACCGGCTCGCCCGCGCTGTTGGTGAGCTGTTGCAGGTAGAGGCACAACTGCTCGGCGGGGAGGGCGGCGCGCAGCGCGCTTTCGATGAGGAAGGTCTGGCGTTCTTCTTCCAGCATGTGCTCTTCAAAGGAAAGCACCTGATTGCCGCCGCGTTTCTTGGCGCGGTACAGCGCCGATTCGGCGCGGCGCAGCACGTCGCTGGGCGAGTCGTCGCCGTCATCGGGAAACAGCGTAAAGCCGATGCTGAAGGTGAGCGTGACCGGCTCGTGCGCCTCTTCGGGCAGCGCTGGTGCGCGCGCCTGCTGGCGGATTTGTTCGGCAATCTGGTGGGCGAGCGCGCGGATGTCGACGCTTGTATCGGAGGCGCTGTGGAGGATGACGCCAAACTGGTCCGAGCCGATGCGCACGGCAACGTTGGGCTTGCGCACCACCTCGCGCAGGCAGCCTGCGACCGATTGCAGGATGAGGTCGCCCAGCGTGTGGTCGCGCGCCTCGTTGATGCGCTTGAAGCGGTCGATGTCGGTGAGCAGCAGCGCGCAGGCCGCTGGCCGGGTTTGACCGGGACGGGTGAGACGCTTGAGCTGTTCGAGCAAAAAGGTGCGGTTGGGCAGGTTGGTGAGGCGGTCGAAATAGGCCAGACGGTAGATGCGCTGTTCGTGTTTGAGGCGCAAGGTGATGTCTTCCTTGACGGCAACGTAATGCGCAATGTTGCCGCTGGCATCGCGCACCGGCGCGATGGTGGCCTGTTCGATGTATTCGCACCCGTCCTTGCGTTTGTTGACGAACTGCCCGCGCCAGATTTCCCCGCGCAGCAAGGTTTCCCACAGGTTCAGGTAAATTTTGGGGTCGGTTTTGCCGGATTTGAGCACACGCGGATTTCTGCCGATGGCTTCTTCGGCGCGGTAGCCGGTGCGCTCTTCAAAGCAGTGGTTGACGTATTCGATGCGGGCGAGCAGGTCGGTGACGACGATGCTGGTGGGGCTTTGTTCGACGGCTTGCAGCAGCGTGCGGTTGAGGGCGTCGGTTTTCTGGTGCGCATCTTCGGCTTGGCGCGATTGCTGCTGGACTTGCCGCAAGCGCAGCAGCGCAAGGCGGTAGCGCACCGCAGCGAAGGTCATTGCGACGACGGCGATGAAGGTGATGACCAGCATCCACAGCAGCACGTTCGTCAGCGCCGCTTCGCCCTCGCCGGCGGCTTCAGCCAGTGCGGCGGGGGCGAAGGCAAACAGGGCAAAAGCGGGCAGGGCGTGCCGGCAAGGTGTGCGGGGCGCGAACAGGGGAAGGGAGGAGAAAGAGAGCCGGATAGCCATGCACACAGTCGCGCGAATCCGCGTCTTTTTCAGGGGGAGAGATGTAGCCGCAGATTATGCGCCCGAATTTCGCGCAGGTGGAAATCGCCCACGGAAAGTTGCAGGAACAGGTCGGGCAGGTATTCGGCAAGCGCGACGAAGGCCAGCGGGTTGTCCTCGCCGTTTGCGGGCGTTTGCGCCGCGCTGCCGGGACAATCGCCCAAATCCAGCGCCGCCAGCGTGCCTTCTGCGCGCCAGCGCGGGGTGTTTTGCGGCTCGTGCGCCAGTTTCAGGCGCAGCGCCTGTTCATCCAGCGAACCGGCAAGGTTCAGCCGCAGCGCGCCAGTTTCGGGCGTGTAGCGCAAGTCGGTGTCGGCAAATTCAAGCTGGTGCGGCGTGTGGGCGCAGACGTTGGGGACGGTCAGACGCAGTGCGCGCAGCGGCAGGCGCAGCGCGTTCTCTTCCAGCGTCAGCTCATCGAGCGCAAGGCGGGCGTGCGCGGCGGCCAGCGTGTCGCCATCAGCCTGCTGCATCTGAAAGGCGAAGTCCAGACTTTCGGGACTGCCGTGCACGGCAAGTTCCAGCGTGTCGCGCTGGTCTTCTTCTTCGCGCAGGGCGTGGGCGGAAAGTTCCACCTTTTCGGGCCAGGCGTTGGCCGCCAGCGGCAGACCGTGCAGCAGCAATTGCGCCGTCGGGGCAATGTGCCACGACCCCAGCTCGCCGGCGAAGGTGAGCACGCCACGGGTGATGGCGCGCATTTCGTCGTCCAGCAGCAGGTTGGTGTTGAAGGTCAGGTGCAGCGGGTTGTCTTCCAGCGTGTCAGGCGGCTGCAACTGGCCGGAGACGGTCAGCGAAGGGGTGGCGTCGGGCAATTGGGCGGCGAGGATGAACAGCGGCACGGTAAGCTGCCAGGGCGCGGCATCGTCTTTGCTGCGGTAGTCGATGCGGGCGTTTTCCAGCGTGATGTTGGGCAGTTTTAGCGCTTCATCCGTGTCCGGCTGCGGATGCAGCCAGTAATCGGCTTGCAGGCGCTCGGGGGTGAGCGCCAGCGTCAGCCCGCGCAAGTCCAGTTCGGGCGTGAGATTGCGCAGGCTGAGGGCGAGGCGTTCCAGATGCGCGAAGGCTTCCCCGCCTTCGGGCGGGCGCAGGGTCAGTTCCAGCAAATTGATGGCGGGGCGCGGAAAGAGTTGCCAGTGCAGCGCGCCAATGTGCACTTCGGGGCGCAGCCAGTGGCTGGCAAGCTGGGCGAGCAGCGCCCGTGGCAGCGGCGAGGCGGCAAGCAGCAGCACGCAGGTGAGCGTGACTGCGCAGAAGGCAAGCAGGCGGAGCCGGCGCTGCATGGGCGTGCGCTAACGGACGTTGTCGCCCGCAAAAGGGTTGCTTCGCCGCTCCGCGCCGAAGGTGGAATCGGGACCGTGACCGGGGATGAAGGTAACATCATCGCCCAGCGGGAAGAGTTTTTCGCGGATGCTGGCAATCAGCGTGGCAAAATCGCCGCGCGGAAAATCGGTGCGCCCGATGGAGCCGGCAAAGAGCACGTCGCCGACCTGCGCAAAACGCGCTTCTTCATGATAGAAGGCGACGTGACCGGGCGTGTGCCCGGGCGTGTGCAGCACGCGCAGGGTCTCTTCGCCCACCTGCACGGTGTCGCCATCGGTCAGCCAGCGGTCCGGCGTGCACGGTTCCACGCCGCCGACGCCAAACATTTGCGCCTGCTGCATCATGCCGTCGAGCCAGAAGATGTCTTCTTCGTGCGGCCCTTCGATGGGGATGTTGCCGCCCAGTTGGCGCACCAGGTCGGTGGCACCACCGGCGTGGTCCAGATGACCGTGGGTGAGCCAGATGTGCTCGATGGTGAGCTTGCGCGCTTTGGCGGTGGCGAGGATTTTGGCGGTATCGCCGCCGGGGTCGATGACCGCCGCACGGCGCGTTTTTTCACACCAGACGAGGGTGCAGTTCTGGTAGAAAGAAGTGACGGGAACAACGTGCCAGCCGATCATGGATTCCCTCCGGGCGAGAAAAGGTCGCGGGAAATGGCATTGTAATGTAGGCGGCGGCTGGCGGGCGGCTTTACGGGTGCGTGGCGTGATAAATGATGCGCACGCCGGGATATTCGACGAAGGCTTGCGGAAACAGATATTCGCCGCGAAACACCGGCGCGGCAACGTGCTGCCAGCGCGGCGCGAAACTGCTGTGCAGACGGGCGATTTCGTCTGCCAGCAAGGTGGTGCAGTATTGATGCGGCTGGTTTTTTTCGTCCAGCACAAACGCCTCGCCCACTTTTTGCCGCACGGCGCGGGCAAGCGCGTGTTTTTGCGCCGCATCGAGAAAGTCTGCGCGCGCAACGGCGTATTGCGCGCTGCGGTCGGCAGCGAAAAACACCGCCAGCGGCGTGAGCAGCACGCCCTCCGAGGGCGTTTGTCCGGCTTCTGCCGTGGTGGCGTGCGCAACCAGCGGCTCCGGTTCCAGCGCGACGAGCACGCCAATATGCGAAAAAGCGCCGCCGCCAATCTGGGTGATGAGGCGGCTGTCGGTCTCCGTGCCCATGCGCAGCACCCAGTCGCCCACTTCCAGCGGCGGCAGCGCGGACAAATCGGCGGGTACAAAGGGCGGCGCGCGCCGCACCGAGGAGAAAACGAAAAACGCCGCGAGCGCGCAAAACAAAGCCGCCCCGGCGAGGGCGGCGATGCGTGCAAGAGTGCGACCAGATGCCATCAGGCGCTCCGCGCCGGCTTACATGATGCGGACTTTCCAGGTGTCCTGTTTTTTGATCAGACTGACATCGTCGCGTTTTTCAAAATTGTCCTTGCGGAAGATGATGAGCACATTGACGCTTGCGCGCTGTTTGTCATCCGAGTATTTCGTGGACTCGACGACGATTTTTTTCACGCCGCCCAGTTTGTTGGCCTCGGTCTGCGCATCCTTGACCATCATTTTCAGCTTGCCGGCCATCATTTCTTCCATGCCGTGTTCTTCGTTCATGTCGACCAGGCTGATGACCGTTTCCACATCGCCCTTGTAGGCGGCGGCGAAGAACTTTTCGGCGGAGCGCTCCGGCGAGCTGCCAAAGCACGCCGTCATCGCGATGGTAACCAGCAACATGCTGATAAAGGAAGAGAATTTGTTTGTGCGCTGCATCCTGTTTCCTTGTTGGGTGGGCTGGAAAGGGGCGGGATTATACGCGCCTCAGTCAAGCAGGGCGACGGCTTTTACCTGCGCCCACACGGTCTGCCCGGGGCGCACATCCAGCGTGCGGGCAGCGCGGCGGGTGACGCGGGCGAGCAGCGGCGCACCGCCCGCATCCAGACGCACGAGCAGGTGCGCGGGGCTGTCGGTGTC
>JAFZMK010000267.1 GCA_017553285.1 Rhodocyclaceae bacterium | reverse complement strand
CACAGAAGCAGGCTTGAGCAATGCCGACACCAACACATTCGTGTCCATGACGGCGCAAACAAACGGTTCAGCCACGGGCGGCAGCAATTTCTGCGTTGATTTCATCCAGCGTCATATCGGCAACGCCCGCACGCTCTGCCTGTCTGCCCAGTTCCTGCATCGCCGCCAGCGCTGCGTACTGGGGTTGCGGCTCGCGCGGCAAACTGAGGCTAAAAGGCACACCGCGTTCGGCAACCATTTTTTTGAGGAACATGCGAATGACGGTAGGCAAATCAAGGCCAAGCTGCTCGGCGATGTCTGCCGCCGCCGCGCGCAGCGAATCGTCCATGCGAACCTGCAAAACAGTGCTTGTCATACATTCCACCTCATTTGTCATGCTTTGAAATACCTGTGCAGTCTAAGCCATGACAAACCGTCTGGCAACTTGTGCGCCCTCCTCGCCCCGCGCGCCGCCCTCCCCCTTTGCAGGCAAATGATTGTTGGATTATCGCCCCCCGCCGTGCCGTTTCTTTTTGCTGCTGGGGGCGGTGGTTTGCTTGGTTTTGGCGCTGGTCTTGGTGCTGGCTTTGGCGTTGGCGCGGGTGGGGCGGGCGCTGGTTTTGCCTTTTTTGCCCGCCTTGGCACTGCTTTTGGCGGCTTTGGCGTTGCGCTTGCCGGATTTTGTGACGTTATCGGCAGCGCGGGCGGCGAGTTGTTTGCGCACGGCAACGACGGGCGTTTGGGCAGAGGCGGGCAATTGCGGCGCGGGGAAGGTGCGCCCGTCCAGCTCGTTGATGAGTTTTTGCGCCGTACCGGCAGGCACCAGCAAGGTAGCGTCGTGGCGATGAATGACCTCGTGGCGATAGCCGGGATTGAGCGCGCGCAGTTCGTCGACGCTTAACCCGCCGAGTTCAGCGGCAGTCTTGAAATCCAGCCCGCGCGGCACGCTGACCGAAACCAGCCCGGAACTCTCGCCGCCGCTGGGCAGCGTCAGACCGTAGACCTCGGGCGCGGCGAGCAGGTTTTCCCACGCCTGCAAGGCAATGAGATAGTGGCGTGTGGTGCGCGGCAACTGGATTTGCCCCAGATTGGCGGCGGCAGGGCCGTTCAGCCCGCCCGGCGGCAGGCTGCGCATCATGGCGTTGGCACCCCGGTTGTAGGCGGCAATGGCCAGATGCCAGTCGCCAAAGGTGTTGTGAAGACGGTTGAGGTATTCAAAGGCGGCGCGGGTAGAGGCGACGATGTCCATGCGGTCATCGACCCAATCATCCAGCGACAGATTGAACGTGCGCGCCGTGCCGCTGCCAAACTGCCACAAGCCGACGTGCTCGTTGCCGCGCCCGGCGGTGGGGTTGTAGTGGCTTTCAATCAGCGGAATCAGCGCCAGCTCGGTGGGCAGCTCGCGCCGTTCCAGCTCATCGAGCACCAGCGGCAGATAACGGCGGGCGTTTTTCAGCGCCGTGCGGGTGGATCGCGGATGCTTGAGCAGGTTGTTTTGCAGGACGAGTACCTCCGGGTCGTCAATATCCGTGACGGCAAAGCCCGCGCGCAGGCGCTGCCAGGGGTCGTCCATATCGACCGGCGGCGGCTCGGTATCGGCGGCCATGGAAGGCGGCAGTTTCAGCCCGATGGGTTCATCGTCTGGCGCTTTGCTTTTGGAAAACAACGTGCCGCAACCGACCAGCAGCAAGGCGGCGCAGGCAGCGCACAGGGCGCGAAAGAGAGCGGTAGCGGGTTTCATGTCGTCTGGTTCGGGAAGGTAGGCAATCGCCTTTGTGACAGGGCGGGTTTTACGCTAGGATTATGCGCTTCTGGGCGTCCTCGGGGGCGCCAGCGTGGAGTGTAACGGATGACCCGGGTTCTTGTTGTTGAAGATACGGTAACGAGTGCCGTGCATGTGTGCCAGATTCTGGAAGAAATGGGTCTGGAGGTAAAACACGTACCCGACGGCGAACAAGCGCTGCTGGAAATGAACCGCTGGCAGCCCGACATTGTGCTGCTGGACATCATGCTGCCGGGCATGGACGGCATTGATGTCGCGCGCCACATCCGGCAGGCAGAACAAGGCACGGAAAGCTGGACACCGATTATCTTCCTGACCGCCAAAACCGATGGTGAAGACCTCGAACGCGCCATTGAAAGCGGCGGCGACGATTATCTGATCAAACCCCCCGTACCTGCGGCCTTGCGCGCCAAGTTGCGGGCGATGCAGCGCATCGCGCAAATGCGCGGCAACCTGCTGGTGCTCAAGGACGAACTGGACCGCGCCAATCAAGAACTGTTGCAGCTCTCGGCGCAGGACGGGCTGACCGGCATCGCCAACCGGCGCATGTTCGACACCAAACTGCGCGACGAATGGCAGCGCGCCATCCGCGATGGTTCCTCGGTCTCGCTGGTCTTGCTGGACGTAGACCACTTCAAGCACTACAACGACGAATTTGGTCACCAGGCGGGCGACGAATGCCTGCGCCAGGTTGCCCGCGTACTCGCCTCGGCGGGGCGGCGCCCCGGGGATATTGCCGCGCGCTATGGTGGCGAAGAATTCGCGCTGATTTTGCCCAACACCGCCGTAGAAGGTGCCATGGTGGTCGCCAGCGCCGTATGTGACGCCGTGCGCCAGCTTGGCATCGCCCACGCCAGCGCCGCCACCTACGAGACGGTAACGGTCAGCATCGGCGTCAGCTCCATGCTGCCGGTGCCGGGCGACGAAGCGCGCTGGCAAGATTTGATTCAGCAGGCAGACTCCTGCCTGTACACCGCCAAACAAGAAGGCCGCGACCGCGTCAAACGCTTCGTCAAACACCTTGGCGACGATCTGAACCGCCCCCTGTAAGCCTGCACGCGCGCGCACCAGCGCGGTTGCAGCAGAAAACCGATGACGGCGACGGATACGGCGCGCAAAACGCCGGATCGCGGGCGTCCCGCCCGCAAATGCGGGCAAGATGCCCGCGATCCCGGACTGGCACGAACGTGGGCGGAGACGAAAAACCAAAGCGCAGCTTTGGTCGCCGTAGTCGGAAGCCGCTTTAGCGGCGACGTGGAGGGCGCGGCCCCCCTTGGGGGGGACGGAGGCGAAAGGCAAAGCAACGCTTTGCCCGCCGGAGTCGGAAGCCGCCCCAAAAGGGCGGCGACGTGGAAGTGAGTGACAGACCGCGAAGCGGGCTGGCGCGAACGTGGGGGGCACTACTACAAACAAAACGGAACCCCGCAGGGTTCCGTTTTGTGTATCGCGCGCGCGGCGTTTATTGCACGTCGTCGTAGCGCAGTTCCATCCAGGTGTGTTTGGAGGGCGGTTTGCCTTCCGGGTCGGGCGGCATACAGACACGTTTGCCGTTGGCGTCGATTGCGCAGGTGCGGGTGTATTCGTCGGCGGTTGCGCTGCCCGTGAGCGTGCTCGTGGTCGGAGCACCTTTCACGTGCTGAATCTGCACGATGAGCAAAGAGCCAGAAAGCTCGCCCCTGCCGAAGCCCAGGCCAACGATGGGCACCGTTCCCGCAGGATTGTTGCCCGGCTGGGTGCTGCCAGCGCCGCCGCTGTAGAGGTCTTTTTCATCGACGAAACCGTCATCATTGACGTCGATGTTGCCCAGTGCTGCGTTATCGGGCGAGACCGCGCCGGTGAAGGGGTCGAGCACCATCAGGCGGGATTTGATTGACAGCCCGTCGCAGCTCGGTTCGGGGACGGCCTTGAAGTTCATCTGGCCGACCAGGAACCCGTTGCGCACACGGCTTTGCAGCACCATGTAGCCCGGCGTGGCGGCATCCTGGCTCTGGTTGAGCGGAATTTGCCAGCCGAGTTTGCCTTCCATGTCGCCTGCGACGGCATAGTTCATGATGACGGCATCTTCAACCGGCTCGCCGGGGTTGCGGGGCGTTTGCACAACCGCGTAGTTGCGCGTGACCAGGTTGGTGTCCTTGACCTCTGCGCCGATGTCCTGAATGCCGTACCAGGTGTCGACGGTTTTGGTGTCGATCAGGTCAGCATCGGTCAGCGCCCTGCCCGAGCCAAAGAACAGCCAGCGCTTGCCGGTCTTGTCGACGGTGGACGTGGGCGGGGCGGTAATCGGGCGCGGCGCATGGAAGAGCTTGGCGTACTGCACGCCGCCGGCGGTTTTGCCGTCGACGTTGGAGACCTTCCACAGGTTGCCTGCCAAATCGCCCGCGTAGATGGTGTCAGCGTAGTTGTCTTTATCGCTGTCGACCACGTGCAGGCCGAGGATGCCGCCTTTGGTCACGGAAGCCATGGCGCCGCCTTGCAGCGCGGTGACGTTGCCGGTTTCCAGGTCGATTTGCATGATGGCGGAGTTCGACTTGGTTTTGGTCTGGTTCGGCCCCGCGCCGATGAAGACAGACCATTTGCCGTCCGCCACCGGGGCGATGACCGGGCGACCCATGGTTTGCCCCATCTCCGAAGAGCTGACTTCCCACAGCAGCCTGGGCTGGGTGGGGTCGGTCACGTCCAGCGCGAAGACGGCGGGGTCAGCCTCGCTGTCTGCGGCACCGGCTGCGCCCATCGAGCCGACCAGCACGGTTCTCCACTTGTCGCCCAGCTTGACTTCGGAATAGTTCAATTCACCATCGAGCAGGAAACGCTGACTGGTTTCAAAGGGCGGACGGGTGAAGTCGCGCATGTTTTTGTTGATTGCCGCAGCCGGCATGAAGGCAAAGAGTTCATCGCCCGGCTCGTAGGTGCGCGTGGTGCCCTTGCCGTCTGCGATGACGGTGAGCGCGCGCCGCTCGGTGATGATGGCGTGCACCATGCCGTCGTTGGCGGCAGCATAGAGGATGCGCGGGCGGTCTTCATTGGCTTTCTGGAACTCTTTGTAGCCGCTCAGCGTGGAAGACAACTCGGCACGAATGTCTTCCGGCGCGCCGATAAAGGTGGGCGTGCCGTGCACAATCATGCCCAGCACGTTGCGGCTGCCGCCATCGAGTTCTGCGCGCGTGCGCCAGTTTTGCTCTTGCGGCGCTTCGGTATCCGGGTCGGCGATGGGGTTGCCATCCAGGGTGTAATCGCCGCGCAGATAGCGCACGGTGTCTTTACCCAGTTGTTCCTTGCCGTTGGCGAGCGCGCGTTTTTGCGAGGCGGTCAGGTTGTCCCACTCGAAGGGCAGCACTTGTGCGCCATTGTTGAAGAAGATGTTGCGCGCCGAACCCGGCACCCCATCCTTGCCCGTGCCCGAGGCGGCCAGACGCTTGCTGACATCCCAGGCCGAGTTGTCATCGCTGCACACGGTGCCCAGTTTGCAGGCTTGCAGCGTGGAAGACAGCGAAGAGGCACTGTACGAGGCGCTAAATTGCAGGATGTCGCCCGAATCAGCGTCGTCAAACAAATAGGCGCTGGCCGCTGACGTCGAGCCGGGGCCGGAACCCGAGTTGGCTTCGCCGAGAATGGTTTTCAGGGCGTGGGCAAGCTGGGCGCTATCGTAGGCGGTGAAGTACTGGCCACGGCCATTGACGGCAGCGTGCCAGAGGTCTTCCAT
>JAFZMK010000266.1 GCA_017553285.1 Rhodocyclaceae bacterium | reverse complement strand
TTGTCGCGCACGTACAGCGGCGCGGCATCCTGCGGCGCGCACAGCCGCCCTGCGCGTACTTCTGCCAGCGCCAGCCGCGCGAGTTCGTCCGCGCAGCCATCCAGTTCGGGAAAACACTGTGCGGCACGCGCGCGCAGCGCGGCCAATTCGGTTTCATAGGCGACAAAGGCGGAACCCGCCGCCAGCCAGCCTTCTTCTTGCGGCGCGGCAAGCTCGGCGGGCGGCGCGCAGCGTACTTCCCCTTGCCGCTGCGCCTGCGCTTCGGGCGCGAGCGAGACGCGATAGCAGGCGGCGTAAGCCTCATTCATCCGCGCATCGGTGGCGACCAGCACGGTGGCGTCATTACGCGCCGCGCGCCGCGCCGCCGCCAGCGCAATGCCCGCCAATGAGTCGACCGGCACCAGTCCCAAGCCTTGCGCCATTGCCAGCCCTTGCGCGACGGCGCACGCCAGACGCACGCCGGTAAACGCGCCGGGGCCGCGCCCGAAGGCGATGGCGTCCAACTGCGCCAGCGTGCAGCCCGTCTCTGCCAGCAGTGCATCGAGTTCCGCCAGAATGCGTCCGGAATGGCTGGACTGCGGGCCGGGCAAGGTGCGGGCGCACACGTCGTCGCCATCGAGCAACGCCAAGGATGCCAGCGACGAGGCGGTATCCAGCGCGAGGATTTTCATGCGTTGGGCGTGCCCGTATTGCCCGCGCGCTGGTCTTTGAGCAAATCGCGGATTTCGCGCAGCAGTTGCACGTCTTGCGGGTCTTCGGGCGCGGGTGCGGGTGCGGGCGGTTCTTCGCGGCGCAGTTTCGTGATGAGTTTCACCGCCACGAAAATCGCCAGCGCGATAATCAGGAAGTTGATGATGTTATTGACAAACAGGCCGTATTTCAGCAGCGGCGCACCGGCCTTTTCCGCCGCTTCCATGCTGGCGTAGTCGCCAAAGCTCAAGTCAAAATAAAAATGGCTGAAATCAATGCCGCCAATCAAGCGCCCGACCATCGGCATGATGATGTCGCTGACCAGTGAGTCGACAATCTTGCCGAAAGCGCCGCCAACGACCACCGCCACGGCCAGGTCAATGACATTGCCGCGCATGGCGAACTCTTTGAATTCCTTGATAAAGCTCATTTCATCCCCTCATGGACAAACAGAAAATGGGCGCAATGATACCAGCGCCGACGATTTCAGTCCGCCCGCGCCAGCAGCACGCACGCCTGCGCGGCGATGCCTTCGCCGCGCCCGGTAAAGCCCAGTTTTTCCGTGGTTTTGCCCTTTACGTTGACCTGCGCGGGCGCAATCGCCAGGTCTGCCGCGATGTTTGCCACCATTGCGGCGACGTGCGGCGCAATTTTCGGCGCCTGACAAATCACCGTCGCATCCACATTCACCGCGTCCCAGCCCGCCGCGCGCACGCGCGCGTAGGCTTCGCGCAGCAGCACGCGGCTGTCGGCACCGGCGTGCGCCGGGTCGGTGTCGGGAAACAAGCGGCCAATGTCGCCCAGCCCTGCCGCGCCCAGCAGCGCATCGGTAATCGCGTGCAGCAGCACGTCGGCATCCGAATGCCCAAGCAGACCGCGTTCAAACGGAATATGCACGCCGCCGATGATGCATGGCCGCCCCGCCACCAGCGCGTGTACGTCAAACCCTTGACCGACCCGAAACGAACACTGGCTCATGGCTAATCCTCGTCAATGCGGCTTTGCAGCACCTGCTCGGCCAGATACAAATCTTGCGGCCAGGTGAGCTTGAAATTCGTGTTGTCGGCTTCCACCAGCCTCGGATGCAGACCGGCGGCTTCAATCGCGCCCGATTCATCCGTGGCCTGCGGGAAACTTTCCAGCGCCCGGCGCAGCATGATGTAGCGGAACATCTGCGGCGTCTGCGCCCGCCACAGCCCTTCGCGCGGCACGGTTTCCAGCACCGTGCCCTTGTTGCCCGCGCGTTT
>JAFZMK010000265.1 GCA_017553285.1 Rhodocyclaceae bacterium | reverse complement strand
CCTCGGCACCATGTACGCCAAGGGCGAAGGCACGCCGCGCAATCTCTATCTTGCCTGGCAGTATTTCTATCAGGCCGTCGAACGCGGCAACCTCACCGCCGTGGCCGAACTGGGCGACCTTTCCGATTACTTTGACCTCTATCTGTTCTCGCCCGACGTGCCTGCCCCGGGCAAGCGCGGTGGCGCCGTCAAACGCCTGCAAAACGCCGCCAAAAAAGGCAGCAGCAACGCCCTGAACGACCTGGCGCTGATTTACAAGCAAGGCGACGGCGTCAAGCAGGACATGCAAAAGGCGCTGGAATACATCAACCGCGCGGCAGAAAAGAAAAACCCCTTTGCGCTCACCAACTTGGGGCTGATGTATGGCCGTGGCGACGGCGTGCAGGCAGATTCCGCACGCGCCGTTGCGCTCTATCAGGAAGCCGTCGCGCTGGGGCATCCGCGCGCCCACACGCTGCTGGCCCAGCGCCTCATGGATGGCGACGGCATCAAGCGCGACGTAAAAACCGCCGTGCAGTACTACCGCCAGGCCGCCGAAAAGGGCGACGTGCGCGCACAACTGGCGCTGGCAGACCTGCTGCGCCGTGGCGTCAACAAAATCGTCCCCGTCGACTCTGACCAGGCCGTCTACTGGTACGAAAAAGCCGCGCAGGCGGGCAATCTGGATGCCCAGATGGTGCTCGCGGACATGTTTGAAAGCGGTCAGGAAGTTGCCGGCGACCCGCAGCGCGCCGCGCGCTGGTACGAAGCCGCCGCCACGCGCAACCACTCGGCAGAAGCGCGCTACCGTCTCGCCAGCCTCTACGACACCGGTCTGGGCAACCTGAAGGCTGACCCCAAAGCCGCCGCCCGCTGGTATCTGGAAGGCGCGAAAAACAACGATGCGCAGGCGCAGCAGCGTCTGGCCGAACTCTACGCCACCGGGCGCGGCGTCCAGCGCGACGCCGAAGAGGCTGGACGCTGGCTGGCGCGCGCCGCCGCCGGCTGCTGCGGGCAGCCGCCACTGAGCAAAATGGTGGAAAAAAGCCCGGCGCTGACGGGTCTGCCTGCCGCCGAGAAGCTGCGCCTGTTCCGCCGCGCCGCCCGCGACGGCAATGCCGACGCGCAAACCACGCTGGGGCGCTGGTACGCCCGGGGCGAAAACGGTCTGCCCGTCGACCGCAACGCCAGCCGTCAGTGGCTGGAACGCGCCGCCCGGCAAAATTACGCCCCCGCCAAGGCGGCGCTGCGTGAATTGTCTGGCGAGCAAAAAGCCGGCGCCGGCAAAAAAGCCGCGCCCGCCCCGACCAACGCGCCACAACCTGCCCGCGATGAAGGTCGCTCTTGAACGCGCGCGCGCCACACCCGGGCGGCAAAAGCGCACCGACAAGCCGTGCGCATGTCACTTCCTGCGGGCGAATGCGTTATCCTTCGGCGTTTCCTAAAACCTACCGGTTCATGCGATGCAAGCAGAAAACGAACTGAACCTGATTGATCAGCTCGCCGTATATGGCCAGTTTCGGGATCGCGTCGGCGAGACCACCGAGCAACTCCAGCGCTGGCTGAAAGACCACAACCTGCTCGACGAACACGGCGAAAAGCGCCTGGATCGCGCGCTCGCCCGCCTGCATGACGAACGGCTCACGGTCGCCTTCGTTGCCGAATTTTCGCGCGGCAAATCCGAACTCATCAACGCCATTTTCTTCTCGGACTTTCCCGACCGCGTGCTGCCCTCCAGCGCCGGGCGCACCACCATGTGCCCCACCGAACTGCGCGCCCCGCGTCTGGGCGGAATGCCGCAAATCAGCCTG
>JAFZMK010000035.1 GCA_017553285.1 Rhodocyclaceae bacterium | reverse complement strand
CTCCATCGTCCCCGTGGGGCGCGCCGCGCGCAGGCGCAATTCGCCGTCCGGCAGTTTTTCCAGTTCCAGCTTTTCGCCCGGCTGGATGCCGAGGTGATGCAGCAAATCCCGCTTGAGCGTGAGCTGCCCTTTCATCGTAACCGACACGGAAGCCATGCCCCTCTCCTCATTTCTGGCTGGCATGGTAATGTGGATTTACATTACTGTCCAGCCGCTGCCCGGCTATCGCCCCCGCCGCGCGCGCAAAACAAAGCCGCCCGTGGGCGGCTTTGTGGGAGTAATGAAATACCTGCGATGAATCAGTAACTAGTATATTTATGCATCCCGTCCATTCGTTCCTGCTTATATTCGCGATACCACTGCCCGTCGATCCAGATCCACACGCTTTCCATCGCGCGCGGTTTCACGTCCTCGCCCTGCAACTTGCCGCCGGCATCAAAAAACGCGCGTATGCCGGCCTCAACAGTTTCTTTCACGTGTGCGGTATAGCCGTCAATCCGGATTTCGTCGATTTTCGTCTCGCCGTACTGGATGCTGCCCATATCCGTCATATAGCTGCGGAAGGTGGTTTTGGTACGGAAGAAGGGTTCGTACATGGCATACGTCTTTTGGTACTCCTCCGCGCGCATGGCATCCCAAAATTGCGCCACGCGCTGGCGCAGGTTGCCTTCTTCCGGCCAGAAATCCGGCAGCGGCTGCGCCAGTTCCTGCGCGCTCAGATGCAGACGGTAGAGGTCTTTGCTCGCAAAGGCATCGTTGGCCGCTTCCATCACGATGTTCACACCCCCCTCGCCATCGGCAAACACATCGTCCGCCCGCCAATAAAGCTGCATGTTGCGCTCAGCAATGAAGGGCAGACGGCCATCTTTCACCTTCCAGGTCTCGCCCGCGTCTTCCGAATAGGCGTAGCGCACGCGGGCGCGCATTTCGCGCCAATCCTGCCAGATAACGACGACGCGGTTTTCATCCAGAAAGGCGATTTTCGGGTTTTCCACGTTGGCATAGGCTGCCTTGGCATCGCGCAACCGGATTGCCTCTCCCCAGGTTGCCCCGTTATCGGCAGAACGCAGCACGTACAGTTCGGTATCATCGCGGTTCCCTTTGAAGTCGCGCGGTGCCGCGATAGCCGCCAGCAGCACCTTGCCGTTTCCTGCCATGCGCATGTTCGTGATATCCGCGCCGCGCATACTGGCAATTTCAAAGGGTTGCCAACTTGCGCCCTGATCATCGGAATACGCGCCTTCAACCAGATAATCCGATTGGGTGTCGCCATACTGCGCCTCCCAGTAGGTCAGCCAGCGCTTGCCGGAAAGCAGGGTAGTAAACAGCGGACCAACAATGCTTGCCGTGGTTTTGCGCACCAGCACTGGCGATCCAAAGGGCGCGCCGGGCGTGGCCTCGCGCGTGCGCACCATAACGCTGGATTGCTCCTTGGGCGGTTTGGCGTCATACAGCCAAGCCACCACGCCCTGCTTGCCGCCTTCGTTAATCCACAGCGGATGAATGCCGGGCAGCACAAGCTGCGGCGCAGCATCCAGCGGTTTGCCTTCGGCATCCAGCGAGCGCATAAACACGTTGTAGGATCTTTCCAGCCCCGGCTTTTCGCCATACCAGAGCGCATCCACGCCGCCATCCTCGCGCACATGCAGCTTCATGCGCGCCAGCGCCATGGTGTCGCCACTGACGCCGATGGGTCCCAACTGCGGCAACTGCCCAGCGCGCTGCAAAAACACATCACGCACCGGCAGCTTGCTGCGGTACGCCGCCCACACGTTTTCTCCACTTGTGGCAATTGCCAGCCCTGAAGGCGCTGCATCCGCATCCTGTGCCAACAGGGGAATCTGCTTACCATCGGGCTGGGTGAGGGTCAATGCGGGCTTCTGACCATACCAGGCCGTCCACACCTGCCCTGTGTCATCGCGCGTCGCCGTCCACTGCTCACTGTTGGGCAGTTCCTTCGCGACCGCAACGAGGCGCCCCGCCTGACTATCGTCCGCCTTTTGCAGCCCCTGTTGCGTGCAACCCGCCGCCAGCAGGGCAGCAGCCAGAACAAAAGTGGTAGAAAAATGATTTCGCAAGGGATTCTCCTTCATCGTGCCTTTCCGTAAAAGGCGCAATTGTACGCGAAAATTCGCCGCCGTTCGCCTGCCGTCTGCGGCAGCAATCATGGCGGCGGGTTTGGTTTATTTCGCGTGCGCCTTGTGCGCTTCCACGTAGGCGCTGGCGCGGCTCCGGCTACGGTGCGCAACGGCATCCTGTTTGTTCCCGGCATCAACGAAAAGGCACCTTTGACTTGCAGTGTAAATACGCCTACAATATGGCATTACACAATCGCGCAAGAGGAAGCCCGTGAGGTTTATTTTTGAATGGGACGAACGTAAAAACGCCGCCAATATAAAGAAGCACGGTATTGCTTTCAAAGATGCCGCCTATGTATTTGAAGACCCGTTGCACAAACGGTATCCAGACCGAAGCCACAGAGATGAAGAAAGGCACATTGCCATCGGCTTCGTCAGGAACATCATCATGATGGTAGTGCATACCATGCAGGAAATTGACGATGGTTGCACGTTGGTCAGGATAATCAGCGCCCGCAAGACAGACAAATCAGAGAGGAAACGCTATGAAAATGACTTTTGAGCTTGGGAAAGCGCCCGCGATGACGCAAGACCAGATTGCACGCCTGGATGCGCTTGCAAAGATGCCTGATAGCAAAATCGACTATACAGACATCCCAAAGATGACGGATGAGGATTTTCAAAATATGGTTTTGAATCCATGGTACAAGCCCAAAAAGGTGCAAGTAACTGCGCGGCTGGACTCCGATATTGTCGCGTGGCTGCGGCGCAACGGGAAGGGTTACCAAACGAGGCTGAACGCCATATTAAAGCGGGTTATGCTTGAGGACATAAAAACCCAACGCGCTGTTTACTGAAGTACGCGAAAATTCGCCGCCGTTCGCCTGCCGTCTGCGGCGGCAATCATGGCGGCGGGTTTGGTTTATTTCGCGTGCGCCTTGTGCGCTTCCAGCTCTGCACCACGCCGGAGAGGGCGAAGGTTGGCGAAACATCGTAACGCCCTTTGGTGCCGGAAGCCGCTTTAGCAGCGACGTGGGAAGAATTTTTTGCCCCGCGTTCTATCCACCGCAACTGCCGCACCTTATTCCGTGCGCCAGTTCACCGTATAACCGTTTCGGGCGAATAATTATTCGCCCCTATTGTGGCTCCTGTCACGTAGAGGCGCGATTCACCGCGCCCACGTCATTTCCGGCGCAACCATCGGTTTTCCCGCCGCCTTCGTCCATGCCGCATCGGGCAGGCTTGGCGCATCGCTGTAATCAATCTGCTCATCGGGCATTGCGGCCAACGCAGCCCGCCGTGCTTGCTGTTCATCGCTGCGCTGCGGCGGCGGCTGTGTCAGGTCAAGCGTTCGCTGCACGAGTTTGTTTTCTTTCGCTGGCACGGTCGCCTTTAACAGAAAACGAAAAAAACCGCCCTTGCGGGCGGTTTTGGGTTTGGATGAACACCTCGGCGATTACTGACGCACAATGAGGTTGTTCCAGGTGCCAGGATAGCCAACGCCGTTCATCTGGCTGTTGGTCGCACCTTGACCACCGAAGTCAAGCTGATAGACCACAGCGTTCGCAGTGGGCGTACCGCCAGTCCCCAGAATCGTTGCAACCTTAATCCAGCCACCATTCTGCACGTGGGCTCTGCCGCCACCAGAGATCATATTCATAAGATCCACGGTGCCCACGCAGGTAACCTGCGCAGTCTGCGCGCCAGACTCGAGGTTCTCGTCACGGTCAGCAATCGCGAGAGAAGGATTGAGCACATCAAGACTCTGCGGCACAAGACCCACCGTCACATCATTGACGTATCCAGGAAGAGCGGGAATCATACTCGGAGCGTCAAACGGGGTAACCAGGAGACGGGCGGTCGTTTCCGCCGGCGGCATCAGGTGCGCGCTAAACGGAAGAGGAGTGTGAGCCGCGGGGTCGAAAGTTTCACCTTTGTAACCCCAAGCGGAACCCGTTCGATAGTCGAAGATCGTGGCATAGCCTTCCAGGGTGCCAGCGGCAGCATCAGCATCTTCCACCACCCAGTAACCACGGGTGCCAACAGCGTTAGGAGTCGCAGCAACCACGTTACGCGAACGGGCGTACTGTTTGCCAGCCCAAGCATTCTTCACGCCCGGGTCATTGAAGAGCACACCTTCATTGTTCGAGCTAACTACGCCGCCGACATCAAAGGACTGAACGTCATACTTGGAGAACGGGTACAGACCGTCACTTTCTTCGCAAGTTTTCGGATTGATCTGCGCAGCGGTCTCACCGTTCAAGCCTACCTTGTAGATATAGTGCATGTGATGAGGTTCAGGGGTAACATAATTCGTGCCACCTGCGTCAATCACGGTCAGAATCGTGGTGACGGTGCCAGAGTGCACAACATGGGGGAACCAGAGGGTGTCAGCAGCTTGAGCAGCGACAGTACCGGCAGCAAGGGCAACGCCCAGAGCGATTTTGGTCAGTTTCATAAAATTTCCTCACACTAGTGATTAAGGGGAAAGGAATATGAGGTTCGTTGCCGAACCGCACGGGGCGCAATGTAGCAGGGCGGCAGGCCGTTTGCAAGACGCGAACCGCCCCCCCCCCACGATTTTTCCGCTCCGCGTGCGCGAAGCGTGGCGTTTGTGCAACAGCCGCCCCTGCGGGCGCAGCGCCGCGATGCCTTCTTGCCGGAACACTTGCAAACTTCTATATTGCAGGCCGCCCAGCCCACGGAGG
>JAFZMK010000006.1 GCA_017553285.1 Rhodocyclaceae bacterium | reverse complement strand
TGGACGCCCGTTCCCCATACCTCCGCCCGCGTCTCTGCGGACAGCGAGGAATACGCGCAGTCCATCATGGCGGTTTCCTTGTCTGATGCCAACAACGTATCGGATGCGGACATCGCAAAAAAGGTCAAGGTCGTCGAGGATTTCGCGCTGGTTCCCGCCATTCTCCAGACCGCCATCGACACCGACGAAAATTCGGTTGTTCGCGCCTACATCCCCACCGGCAAGTACAAAGGGGCGGTGCTGTTTGCAATGGGCTATCGCCGCCTCAATGAGACGGTAGACATGACCTTTACCTACATGCAATGGCAAGGCCGCAGCTACAAAGTCACCGCCAAGGCAATGGATCAGGACACCATGCGCACCGCCCTGTCCGGCGAAGTCAATAACCGCTACTTCAGCCGCATCATTCTGCCCGCGCTGGCTGCGGGCATCGGGCGCGCAGGCCAACTCTATGAGCAATCGGGCACGCAAAACGTCATCACCCCGCAAGGCGGCGTGATCCAGACTTATCCCGACAATCCGCAATGGCGGCAGGTCACGGGCACGGTCGTTGGCGGCATTGGCCGTCACGCGGGCAATGTGCTGGCAAACGACGCGGCAAACCTGCCCGTCAAGCAAGTCCTGGTCGAACGGGGCACGACTATCGGTATTCAATTCATCGGGCCGGTGCTCGCCTCGGATGATCTCGCGCTGGGCGCGGACCTCGGCAGCATCAATGCGGGCACGGGCGCAGCGCGGACTGCCCCGATGCGGGTCGCTGGCCAGGCCACCGCCCCCAACAACACGCTGGAAGCGGTCAGTTCCCCCGCCGGACAACCGCCCCGCCAGCAAATCGTACCGCCCACCATCGACTACACACGCGCGCAACCCACCATCCCGGGCTACATCCCGCCGGAATACATCCAGTCGCCGGGCTACATCCAGCCTGGCTACTAAAAAAGAGGAAAACGCACATGAGCAAAAAACAGGTTTTTGCCGCAAGAATTGCCGTCATTGCAGCCGTCTTCTGCATGGCGTACTACATGCTGTTTGCGGCAGCTTCTGCGGTGGTCGCAGAACCTCTCGCCACCGTGCAACCCATCAACGAGAGTGAAGCGGCCAGCGCGCAAGCCGAGGACGATTCCCTCACCGCGCTGCTCGACAAGGAGGATGCGCTGCAAAAACAGGAGGCCGCGCTGCAAGCCAAAGAAGCAGCGATGCAAGCCAGGGAAAAAGAACTGCAAGACAAAGAGCAGGCATGGCAAGCCAAAGAGCAGGAATTGCAGGCGCAGGTAGCCAGCGCGCAAGACAAGCTCAATGCTGCCCAGGAAGCCGCCGCCAAGTGTGCCGCGCCGCCTGCCAAGAAGAAAAAGGCATCCCCTGCCAAAAAGAAAAAGCCGCGCGCGTCAACAGCCGCCGCCGTAGCCAAACCGCAACCCGCGCCCGCCATGCGCACCTACGCGCCTACCGCGCAGCCGCTCGCACCGCTGCCGTCGGACACCCCGCCGCCCGCGCCTGCCGTGGTTGTTGCACCCGGCAGCAGCTACACGCTGAACACCGTCTACAAACACCAGGCATGGATACAGGGCGCAGACCAGCGCACCTATGCCGTGCGCGAAGGCGACATCATCAACGGGATGCGCATCATCAGCATTGATGCTGCCCAGCGCCGTGTGCAGACCTCGCACGGCACAATCGAGTAACTAGCAGGAGCGCCCAGCGATGGATCTCGCAACGATGGTCATTAACGCCGCCACCTCGTTAATCGGGGTGTTCTGGAAGTTTTTGTTCATCTTTGGCGGCACGCTGGGCGTTTTGTACATGGGCATATCGCTCGTCAAGATGGTGCGCACAACCCATTTTGCCGCCCAGCAGCCGGTGACGCTGATGAACATCATCATCGTTGCCATTCTGGGCGCGCTGCTGGTGAACCTCGATACGTTCATCAACATCATGCTCGAAACCTTTGGCATCACCGGCAGTGATTACGGCTCGTTGAGCTACGCCGAGAGTGGCGATTTTGGGAAATTTGCCGAAGCCATCAATGCCGTGCTGACGCTGGCAACGATGGCAGGCGGCATCTTTTTCATTCGTGGTTTGATCATTTTGAAACGCGCC
Source organism: Rhodocyclaceae bacterium (assembly GCA_017553285.1). GTDB lineage: Bacteria > Pseudomonadota > Gammaproteobacteria > Burkholderiales > Rhodocyclaceae > JAFZMK01. Next base: position 44 of record JAFZMK010000006.1, on the reverse strand, counting down.
ACGGTCGATGGTTCAGCCCAAGGTGCGGATGATGTCTGGCGCGC